>NZ_JBQRUN010000011.1:0-124790 GCF_053485835.1 Thalassotalea fusca | reverse complement strand
CAAAACCAACATATAAGAACAAATAGAATGGAAAAAAGCTCTAATCGCAAAATATCGCGATCGCAGCCTACGGCTGCTTATAAAAAACAAACCCCGTATAAAATAACGGGGTTTGTCAGTAGTCTGAAAGGAGGTCTAGAGACCTCCTTTATTTGCGCGAGCATTTTTTGACTTCAAAATCGAGCCAGTTAATCGCTTATTCTGCGATCATTGCTAACTTTGAAGGAAGTTTGATTTCAATTTCTGGCTTTGTTGTTTTAGCTGTCAAAGGCATTTCAAACTTCACTTGTGTTGGCTTGATTACCTGTTGCTGCAAAGATGTTGCAAGACTAAGTTCAACTTCGCGTTTAAACTCTACTTTGTTTACAGGCTGTGCCTTAATAACTTCAACAGTTTTAGCATTTGTTGATAGTGAAACTAGAGCGACTGTAGCGATTGTGATAACTTGTGTGAGTGATGTTGTAAATTTCATGTGTGTCACCTAATAAAAACGTCAATAATCCATTTATAGATGCTTTTGGACTCTCTCTTCACTCTGAATGGGGTTGGGAACCAACTAATGTTAAGCAACGCACTAGTTATCATTCATATTTTACCTTAATCGTACTAGAGAATTTGATTAAGGGTTAAGATGCTGTCCTTCATCTACGAGTAAATAGTACGTTAATGCTGGCAAGTTTTAAAATGACTATTTATAATGTTCTGCATTAGAAAAACTAATGCGAATGTAAAAACGAAAGTACGATGGTTTTATATTCATTTATTTGTCATAAATATGATTTATACTAGGTAGGAAATGGCAGCAAGAATCCCTCCGCTTAACGCTTTGCGGGCGTTTGAAGCGAGTGCTAGGCAATTGAGCTTTACTCGAGCCGCTGAAGAATTATTCGTTACTCAAGCAGCTATTAGTCACCAAATAAAGTCGTTGGAAGAACATTTAGGCCTAAAACTTTTTATGCGAAAGAATAGGGCGCTCTTGTTAACAGAAGAGGGACAGTCCTATTATCTCGACATTAAAGATGTATTCATTGCGCTGCAAGAAGCTACGGAAAAATTGCTTGCTCGTGGTGCAAAAGGGGCAATTACTGTTAGTTTACAACCTAGCTTTGCCATACAGTGGTTAGTGCCACGGCTAAATGCATTCAATTTGTTACATCCTGAAATTGATGTACGAATCAAAGCCGTTGACCAGCCAGACGGTTCGTTAACCGAAGATGTTGATATTGCGATCTACTATGGTCGAGGCAGATGGCCGTCAGTGCACGCAGATAAGCTACATACAGAATACCTTATTCCCGTCTGTTCTCCTTTGTTGACTAATGGAAAGAAGCCAATGAATACGATTCAGGATTTGGCAAATCACACCTTGCTTCATGATACTTCGCGTCGTGACTGGAAACGTTGGTTTAAGGAGACAAACGTAAGAGGAGTCAATGTAAATCATGGTCCAATCTTTAGTCACTCCGCGATGGTGGTGCAAGCGGCTGTTCATGGGCAAGGAGTCGCATTAGCACACAGCGTTTTTGCACGGCCTGAGATAGAAGCTGGTCGATTAGTCGTACCTTTCAAGCACAGCCTTGTCAGTAAAAACGCTTATTATATTGTTTGCCGAGAGCATCAAATGGAGCTTGGTAAAATAGCCTCCTTTAGAGAGTGGGTGCTTGAGACTGTTGAGCAAGAGCAGGAAGAAAAGGCGGAAGAGTTTGGTGGACTGCATGAGTAATATAGAAGACCCTAGCATTATCTTAAACGAAGTTAGTGATCCTAAAGCATTAATATTGTTTGCTCACGGAGCTGGAGCTGATAAGTCATCTGACTTTATGGACACAGTGACTAATAAACTTAATAACAGGCAATGCTCAGTCATGCGTTTCAATTTTCCATATATGGACAAAAGACTACTTGATAATAAGCGAAGACCTCCTGACAGAATGCCCAAGTTAGTTGATTGTTTTGAACTTGTATTGAAAAAAGCACACGCTTATAAATTGCCGATTATTTTAATGGGAAAATCGATGGGCTCACGTGTGGCAGCAATTATTGCAGAAAAAGAACGGCCGAGTGTTGTGGGTGTTGTTGCGCTAGGTTACCCTTTTCATCCACAAAAGAAACCAGATAGCTTGCGCTTGGATCCTCTAATTTCAATTAAGACACCCATGTTAATTATACAGGGGAGTCGAGACCCTTTGGGCAATGAAAGTGAGGTCAATAGTTATGGATTACCTCCGCATTGTAAATCGGTGTTCTTAGAAGACGGTGACCATGATTTAAAGCCTAGGGTCAAATCCGGTTATACGCATGAACAACATCTAGACACAGCAATTAATTCGATAATGGATTTTGTCAATGCTCTACAATAGATTTGAACTAATTCTCAGAATATTTGTTGGTGTTAGCGGTGCGTTTTCTGTATTATTCGGCGCTTGGTTATCGCATGCAGGACAAACACTCTCGCCAGATATCCACGCACGGTTAGCGACAGCGCTACAATACCAATTTTTGCATACTATAGTTTTATTAGTGCTTTGGTTGTATTACAGAACAACCAAACATCAACGCGTGGTCTATATTTCGGGATTGTTTATTGCGGGCATTATACTGTTTAGTGGTAGTCTATATTTAAAATCATTGCTACAACTCGATGTGATCGGGAAAGCAGCCCCCTTAGGCGGTACATTATTCGCAATCGCTTGGTTAGCGTTATTCTTTATTGGTAAATCAACAAAATGACATCTATCGTATTATATTGCCGTCCTGGCTTTGAAAAGGAATGTGGGGCCGAGATTCAAGAGCAGGCGGCGTGGCACCAAGTTTATGGCTATCTTCAGTTGTCTAAAAATGAGGGTCTAGTTTTTTTTCATCTAAATGTGCCTGAAGAAGGTGAGGTGTTAATGGAAAAACTCTCGCTACGCCGTCTTATTTTTACACGACAATGGTTTGTGACATTGACCGACCGTTTAGAATTACCTGAATATAATCGTGTAGAAGCTATTACTGAGGCATTGGGAACAGGATGGCAGTATGCAGATTTGCGAATGGAAACCGCAGATACTAATGATGGTAAAGCATTATCTAAGTTTTGTCGTAAGCTGGCCGTGCCTTTGCGCCAAGCGCTACGTAAAACTAAGGTATTAACCGAAAAAAACGATAACCACGGCGCGATATTGCACGCATTGTTTTTTAGTGGTCAGGAAGTTATTTTAGGGTTCTCGCTAGGCTCTAATACTTCACCACATGTCATGGGAATTCCGAGATTGAAATTTCCGTCACAAGCGCCAAGTCGTTCAACACTAAAACTTGACGAAGCCTTTTTACATTTCATCCCAAAAGAGCAGCGTGAAGAAAGACTCTCATCTGGTATGTTAGCGGTTGATTTAGGGGCGGCTCCCGGTGGTTGGACATATCAATTAGTGCGACGAGGCATGATGGTTACCTCGATAGATAATGGGCCAATGGCAGAATCACTTCTTGATACTGGCCAAGTGAAGCACCGTATGGTTGATGGTTTCAAATACGTACCCGCTAAACATCCCATTTATTGGTTAACCAGAGAAACAAATCGTAGAGAAAAAGTCGAAATACCAGATCAAACGCCAATCGACTGGCTTGTTTGTGACATGATTGAAAAACCCGACAGAGTAACTAAGCTACTGATCAAATGGTTTAGCGAAGGGTATTGTAGAGAAGCGATCATAAACCTTAAACTGCCTATGACTAAAAAGTACGACACCGTTAAGCAGTGCTTGGAAAAGATAAAAGAAGCGTTGCCTAATTGTTACTATGAAGCGAAGCATCTTTACTATGATCGTGACGAAATTACGTTACACGTAAAGTATAAAGTGCATCGCCAAAATCAACGCTAGACTCAACTTTCGTAATCATAAAAAAACCGACGATGTTAAACGTCGGTTTTTTTGTTACTTACCTTTGTAAGATTGAGTCATGTGTCATTCCTGTTATTATTAATAATACTGAAATGACACAGATTTCTAAACACTACCTTTTATAGTCGTTCAAGTACAGCGTCAGTGAAGTCTGTAGTGCCGTGATTACCACCAAGATCGCGTGTAGTTCTGTCACCCGTCTCAATAACATCAGTAATTGCTTTACGAATGTTATTTGCTTTATCACTCATTCCTAAGTATTCCAACATTTGGATCGCAGCAAGAATTACTGATGTTGGGTTTGCTAGATTCTTACCTGCAATATCTGGCGCTGAACCGTGTACCGCTTCAAATATAGCACAGTCGTTTCCAATGTTTGCACCAGGTGCCATACCTAAGCCACCAACTAAACCAGCACATAAATCTGACAATATATCGCCAAATAAGTTTGTAGTTACAATCACATCGAATTGTTCAGGATTCATAACCAACTGCATACAACAGTTGTCTACGATCATTTCTGCAGATTCGATATCTGGGTAACGCTCTCCAACTTCTCGCGCTACTTTTAAGAACAAACCTGATGTTGATTTTAATATGTTTGCTTTATGTACCGCAGTAACCTTTTTACGTCCTTCTTTGCGTGCAGTTTCATAAGCGAAAGTAACAATTCGCTCAGCACCTTCTCGAGTGATCAAGCTCATTGCTTCTGCTTGTTTTCCATCTTCAGAAACTGTTTGGCCTAGTCCTGAGTACATGCCTTCTGTATTTTCACGAATAGTAATGATATCAATGTTTTCGTAACGCGCTTTAGTACCTTTGAACGAAAGTACAGGTCTAACATTTGCGTATAACTGAAACTGCTTGCGAAGCGTTACATTAATTGAAGTAAACCCTTCACCAACGGGAGTTGTTAATGGGCCTTTTAGCGTGATCTTGTTCTTCTTGATTAATTCAAGTGTTTCTTCTGGAACGAGTTCTCCGTGCTTTTCTAATGCGACTAATCCAGCATCAGCGTACTCGTAATCGAAGTTACAACCAGCTTTGTCCAGTACCTTAATTGTTGCGTCGATAATATCTGGACCTATGCCATCACCCGGGATGACAGTAATGGTTTGTTTAGTCATTCGTCTAACCTTAAATTTAAAAATGGTTGTAGTAAAATTTCGCCATTGCGATTGGCGCAGCTTTATATCATGACCACAAGGCGTTATCTAGATTGAAAGTTTTCACGCCAACGCCAGATCGTGTACAAACTATGCAATGCCTAAAAACTGTATGAATTAATTATTAAAATTTGAACTTAGGGCAGTATCGTCATAGCGTTTTTAACGCAGCATGTTGTTTAAAATAAATATAAACATAACAAGAGCATAGTAGAAATTTGGGAAAATTCTACTATGCAAATTTTTGAGTGTTTTACCAACAAGGAGGAAATAAAGCTAAAGGTATTTTTTAGGCTATTTAATTAGTGAATAATCGCTATTTTTATTGGTTATAAAACAACTTTTTCCTTTTCTTCTTGTTCGATATTGACAGTTCTTTCATCAATTATTGTGTCTATACCTTTATAATGTTCTGCTTTTGCATATTCAACAAGCACTTCATCAACGAATAGAAGATAAGAACACTCATCTTGTGTAGTAATGCCGTCTGATTTTACATGCTGTGTGCGGTAAAAAAGTACTTGAAAATGCGTGCCATTAACTTCTTTAGCTTCGGTAATGTCGGGGCTACCTAAATCTTGAAGCGCCTGCTCAAACTTAAAATTTCCGAGTTTTAGCTTGCTAATGTATTGGCGGTTAAATGCTTCTCTGTCTTCCCATTTCATGTTCGCAGGGCTATCGTCATAAAATAGCACAACTAACACTACAAATATGCCGTAAGCCGCAAGAGCTAGTAGAATTCGAAACAGTACCTTTTTACTCATTGTTACCTTCACATCCTCAAATCGAGGCGTCACTTTTTTAATTCACTTATGTTAAACATTGTAACCAGCTTCGAATGAACTTTGAATAACTTATGCTTATTTTATTGAAGATATGCAGCAATCCATTATTGCCAAACCTTTTCGTTACAATTTTAGGCTTCAATTTCTACCGGAGGCAGCCTAATGTCTTTTAGATTAAAACCAAGCGGAATGTCTTGCTTCAAGGAAAGAAGTTGCTTTGATAGTTCGATTTGTTCAAGATGGTTATCGAGTTTTTCTCTTATGTTTGACTTTAAGTCAGTTGCTTTGAGGATGTTATTCAAAGAGCCGTATTTTTGTAATAGTTCGGAAGCGGTTACCTGCCCAATACCGGGCACACCGGGGATTTTATTGGTACTGTCACCTGTTAATGTCCATAGTTCTAGTAATTGTTCTGAGCGAACACTAAACTTGTCTAGAACAAAGTTTTGGTCTAAATAACGGCGATTAAAATAATCATAAACCCTAATATTTGGATTGAGCAGCGATAAGAAGCACTTGTCCGTAGATACTATTGTGACGTTTTGCCCCCTAAGCGCTACTTTAATTGCCAATGTCGTGATCAAATCATCTGCTTCATCATCGTCAGATGTTAAAGAGTCTACGTGAAGACCCATAAACTTATCTTGGATATCCGACAATTTGTTTGCAAGGTGCTCGGGCATCTTTTTTCTGCCCTTTTTATAATCGGGGTACAGTTTGTAGCGCCAACATGGGTTATGGCTGTCAAATACCGCCAGTGCATGGGTTGGTGATTGCAAATCAATTATGTTTGACAGCGCTTTTACGCAAGCCTGTTCTGTGTTGTCGAGCACCTGCTTTTGGGTGTTTTCTGCAAGTTCGTTGTTTAACAGAAAAGGGCGCTCTTGTACTGCATATATCCGTCGAATAAGGTTGAGCGCGTCTATGAGCACTAAGTGTACTGACATTTAGTTATTCCTGACAACTTCGTAACATGGGATGTATTCACTCCCAGGGAGCTTCATTCTTTGTTGGCTAACAAAAGACGATAACAAACTATCCATCAATGCCATAACTTTTTCGTCACCGGTAATTTTAAAAGGACCATGTTGCCGTATGGCTTTGATGCCATTTTCTTTCACATTCCCAGCAACAATTCCTGAAAATATACGACGGAGGTTTGCGGCCAGCGTTGCGGTATCCAAGTCATAACTAATTTCCGTAGCAGCCATATTTTCATGTGATGGCTCAAATGGGTGTTGAAAATCGTTTTCTATCGCCAAACTCCAGTTAAAGTGATAGGCATCGCCAATTTGCTTCCGATAAGCTAGTACATCAACCAGTCCTTGTTTCATTGTTATGGCGACATTTTCTGGGTCATCAACGATGATGGTATAAAGTGATTGAGCTTTTTCTCCCAATGTCGCACCAATAAATGCATCAATTTGTTCAAAATACTCTTTTGATGATTCTGGGCCCGTTAGAATTATTGGTAATTTCTGAGCCTGGTTTTTGGGGTTAAGCATGATGCCAAGAATATAGAGAAGTTCTTCGGCGGTACCAGCACCACCAGGAAATATAATGATTCCGTGTGAGACACGCACAAACGCTTCTAAACGTTTTTCAATATCCGGCATAATGACTAATTCATTAACGATTGGATTTGGTGGCTCAGCGGCAATAATGCTCGGCTCAGTTAATCCGATGTAACGTCCCTTAGTATGACGTTGCTTAGCGTGACCAATCGTAGCACCTTTCATAGGGCCTTTCATCGCGCCAGGTCCACAACCCGTGCAAATATTGAATCCACGGAGTCCAAGGTGATAGCCTACTTCCTTGGTATAACGATATTCCGCTGAATTTATTGAGTGGCCGCCCCAACATGTAACTAACTTCGGATCGCTTTCAGGTTTTATGACATTAGCGTTTCTCAAAATGTCGAAAGTAGCGTGTGTAATTTGTTCAGTTTGCTCTGCATTTGTTGGATATTTATTATTAATAAATAAAATGTCTCTAAGCACAGCTGAAAGGTGTTCTTGGATACCCCGAATAATCGTGCCATCAACAAAGGCATGCTTGGGCGCATTTTCTAGAGCAATTTTCACTCCACGCTCACGTCGAAGCACTTGAATATTAAAGTCTTTATATTGTTGATAAATAGCTTCGGCGTCATCGGTATGACTACCTGCATTCAACACTGCTAGGGAACAATTACGGTACAAGTTATAAAGGTTACTGGTTGCTGACTGTTGTAGCTGATCAACTTCAATTGGAGAAAGCAAATTCATATTGCCTACGGGATTCAGTTGAGTGTGCATAATTAACTCCTTTAACAACTCTAGAGCGGGTTAAACCGGATGTACATATAGATTGAGCAAGCTCAAATTATTGTACATATACGATGGTGTTTTTTCCTTTCTCTTTTGCTTGATATAAACCACTGTCTGCACGCTCAAAGGCAATGTGAACATTATCGTCACGTTTAATGTGACTAACACCAATTGATAATGTGATACTCACTTTATTGTTTTTAAACTTAAAAGGCAGTTTGGCTACTTTTTGCCTGAGCGACTCGAGTGAATCAATGAGTTCATCTTTATTATAGTTTGAAATTACCAATACAAACTCTTCACCACCATACCTAGCCGTAAAAACATTGTTATTGTCTTTGAATTGCTTCGCGAGCGTTCCTGCAATTACCTGCAAAGTTTTATCACCAGCAGTATGACCATAAGTGTCATTAATTCGTTTGAAATTATCCAGATCAAGCACCGCTATCGCCAAATCAAATTGTTTATGGTGGTATCGTACGATTTGCTTAGCAAAGTATTCATCAAACGCTGCTCGGTTACCAAGTTTGGTCAATGCATCCTGCAAACTCTTTGCTTGTTGTTCTTTAATCCGCGCTTCAAAAACTTTGCTTTGTTCTTCCAACTTGTTAACTTGCGACTCCATTTCTTCAAGTTGCTTGCCTAGTTGATTTTTGTGGTTGGCTTCAAGTGTCGATTTTTCTTCCAACGTTTTAGCAATCGCTTTTAATTTATCATTAATATCTACTTTTATATCGGCAAAAGAATTCGCTTGATCTAACCCACCAGCCATTTCTTTAATCTGTTTCTTAAGTTTTCTGTTTAATTTATCGTGTTGCTGTTGGTTATCTTCATTACTGGCAATTGTTGTTTTAACTGCAGTTTGAACTGTTGAAAGCGTGTCACTTAGTGTAGATAAGAATACTTTTGCGGTGTCTCGCTCTTGATCTAAATCTTGTGCAATGACATCGAATACTTCCAAGAAATTATTTAAGAGCTGTTCGCCAGGCATACTCGCGTTAAGTTGCGAGCGGATCTGAGTCACTTTTTGTTTATGTTTATTCGAAACTTTCAACTTGCTCAAAAACGAAGAGAATCGCGATAAGATTTGTTGATCAACTTCTAAGGCTCCAGTCTTGTTTGCATTACCATTATTGACTTGTTGTGCAAGTAATCCTTCTACTGGCGCTTTAGATTTCGCCGCTAACGCGGTTTGATAATAGTCAATAAGCGTTGCGAGAATAGGAATATACTGAATCAACGCATCTTTTTTATCTTCAGAATCTTTTAACAGCGCTCTAAGGCTACGACGAACGTCATTGGGTAATCCTTGAATTTTTTGTAGCGCCTTGCCTGCACTATGAAAGCTTTCGTGCATTTGATTGATTTGCTGTTCATTGTGCAAACTATGTCGTGTAAGGATCTGGGAAATTTCAACAATTAGATCTTCAACATCTGAAAATGTCGATGAATTATTCAACGTGTTTCTCAGTTTTGCCAGTTTGTTGTCTAGCAAAACATCGATGCCTTTTGTGGCTAGAGATAGTTTGGCGATAAACTGCGCGAGTGAGTTCGTTTGGTGTTTAAAGTCGTCTTCAAGCGTTGCTCGAGAGTTAATGGCTGTTTCCAGCTTTCTTTTTAGCGCAATGATTTGAGTATCTGTGCTTGATAACTGACTCATGAATGTAATTTTTCCTTAATCTAAACTGCAATTCACTCTAACGGAATATTAATGCAGACACTGACAACAACGTTATCTCAAATGAACAGCGTTTTATATAATACTAACCATAAGTCAGCAAAAAGTCAGCAACGAAAAACCGTGTTGGCGCATAATATACTAACTTTCTGAAAAACAGTCTTTTACTGGGTGATAT
Organism: Thalassotalea fusca; assembly: GCF_053485835.1. Lineage (NCBI taxonomy): Bacteria > Pseudomonadati > Pseudomonadota > Gammaproteobacteria > Alteromonadales > Colwelliaceae > Thalassotalea > Thalassotalea fusca. The sequence goes on along the minus strand of NZ_JBQRUN010000011.1, from coordinate 114,790 downwards.
ATTAGGGAAATAGTGCCGCTTCGTTATTGTCTATGTGTCCTGAAATTAGGTAACTCATCTAGGTGAGTACTTCTAAACGGATTGATGTCTAGTCCGCCACGCCGAGTATACCGAGCATATACCGTAAGCTTCGTTGGAGCACAAATCTTCATGATATCAGCAAATATTCTTTCCACGCATTGTTCATGAAACTCATTGTGTTGGCGAAATGAGATGAGGTACTTCAAAAGAGAGGCTTTGTCGATAGCTCTTCCCTGATATTCAATGACAACACTTGCCCAGTCTGGTTGATTGGTAATTAAGCAATTCGATTTGAGTAAGTGACTGTGCAAAACTTCATCAATGATATCGTTGCTTTCTGTACATTTAAGAAGTTCTGGCTTTAAATCGTAGTGTTCAATTGATACGTCGATATCATCAATGCATTCGCCTGGTAACTGGCGTGTTTCGATAGCGTCAAATTTATCTACAGGATGTAAACTGACTTGTGATTGTTGTCCAGCAATTTGGCTTAAATCTCTACTCATAATTGTCTGAACAGCATCTATATTCTCAAATTTACTTTGATTAAAGCTGTTAAGGTAAAGTTTGAACGATTTTGATTCGACAATATTAGCGCTCGTACACGGAAATCTGAATTCAGCCACTGCAACAATCGGCTTTCCTTTGTTGTTTAGCCACGAGACTTCGTATCCGTACCAGACATCTTCACCTAAGAAAGGTAAGGAATCACTCTGAATGTCGATCTGATCTCGGTTTAAACTTCGCGGCACACCTTGTAGAAGATCTGGCGAGTAGGTCGACTTATACTCGGTCGATTTACCTAAAGTTAATGATTCTAAAATCGATGCGTTGCTATAATTGCTCATATTCAAACTTCGTGACTATTTTTCACTATTTTAAAGGATAATCTTCATTGATGAAATCGCTTAATCCATCGGTTAGTAATAATCTTAAATTGTTTGCAAAGAAATATGTAGAAAGATATGTGGATAAATACCAACATCTTCCTCTTGTTGAGTGCGACGAAAATTGGCCTTCTGAGTGTATTCAAGGAAATAACGACGCTCAAACAAACTTGTGGCAACCGATTGAAGTGCAAGAAAAGCTGTCATTTGACAATATTGAAACCGCGCTAGACATTAACCTGCATGATGACATAAGAGCCTATTTTACTACTCTCTATAGTGATAGCCTGCATGCAGCATGTAGTGAAGGTGAACTTTCTTTGTTACTTCCTTGGAGTCAGAAAGACTTTGAGCGATTACAAGAAAACATTATTGGTCATGTTTTAATGAAGAAAAAATTAAAGCAGCCGGTCACAGTTTTCTTTGCCGTTACTGATGACGAAGATTGTATTCTTTCGGTAAACAATCAAACGGGGGAGGTATGGGTAGAGCGAGTCGGGTGTGAACCCCACAAAAAACTAGCCGACTCGATAGCAGAATTTATTGAGCAATTGCAACCTGCAATACCGTAGCGTTACTGCTACTTTTTTGATTTCAAAGCTGTTATCTCTGCTTTTAACGATGAAATTTGTTCGCGAAGGACTAAAATTTCCTCGGATAATGGAGTAATAGCCTGTTGTATCATTTGCGCTATTTGTGGCGAAAGTGTCTCATCTTCCTTTTCACTTTCGTCTAAAGATATATTGGCATTGGTAAAGTTTGGATCATGTTGCCAAGTTTTGAGCACCGTGATTATTTGGGGCAGTGGAACCTTATTGCGTAGTCTGGTTTTAATCTTGGCAATTGTTGGTTGCTGGCCCTCATTAGCAATTTGATTAGCTATGGCTATAATTTGGTCGTTAATCGTCATAATGAACATTGTTGACTGTAAATTTCACTATATATTAGCTAAAAAACCCAAAGAAATCTCTATCGAATTTTTTGGTTTTTTTTAAAATGTTAAAATAATCAACAAGATACCTTTTTTGGCCTAAGTTTTGCCTTTCTCAATTCAACAATTAATTATGAATAGAATAATCCAAAAAGGGAATCTCATGAAAAAATCACTTATTGCACTTTCTTTAATCGTTCCAATGACCGTGGGGCTAACTGGTTGTGTTGTAGCTATCGGCGATGATAGTGGTTCGCATGGTTTAGTACATGATGCCGGAGATCGTGAATATAACAATCGTAAAAAGATTGCCAATTTAGTTTTACATTCATCGTATGAAGACGCGTATCGACAATTGGGCGTAGCAGATTTTACAGAAAATTATGAAGCCGATAGCAAAATCGTTAAAGTGTTGTATTACCGAACACATAGACTTCACAAAGATGGATTAACGACAAAAGACGAATGTACTTATTTACGCTTTGAAGATGGGAAATTAGTGGACACTGGTAATGGTGGAGAATTCCAACGCAATCGCTAGTCGTAATAGTCTTTATTATTCATAAAAACCAGCAACAATTGTTGCTGGTTTTTTTGTTGATTTCTCAAATGTTCTTCAGCTTGATGCATCGTTCAAATATTGACCTAACGAAATGTTCCTTGCTATGGTAACGCAGCAATTACAAATAATAATTTCACACATATATGGTATTGTTTATAAATATCAATAATTTATCTGTTTTATGATTTAGGGTAAGGCCAACTCAACATAACAATAATTAAGTATAATTTGAGGAAAAGAGTTTATGACCGAAGTAGTTTCAACAGCAACCGCAAACGATATTCGAGCGGCATATCTGACAGCAAATGAGCTTAAATTGGCGGCGTCCTTACTTTACCAAGCGTACCATGATGATCCGGTTTTTCTAGAAATATTTCAAAGTGATGAAGGGGATTACGAACAAAAACTAAGAACATCAATTCGTGAAGAGCTAGCAGTTTTTTGGCAAGCTAAGCAACCAATTATTGGCTTATATTTAGGAGAGACTATGGTTGGTGTAGCTTGCCTAAATAGCCCTGATGACGGTGTTGCGACGGATAGGTTTTGGCACTGGCGTTTAAAGATGTTACTAGGAGCGGGCTACTTTAGTACTAAACAAATGATTGAAAAAGAACGCTTAGTACTATCGGCTGTACCAATGAAAAAATTTCACATGCTGTCGTTTATCGCAATACATCCTTTGCATCAACATCATGGCTTTGGTCATTATTTAATGGCGGCGGTTAATACGTTGTTAGATGAATATCCAGAAAGCGAAGGTGTTGCCGTTTATGCAACTTCTGAAAAATATCAAGCATTCTTTACTGACGTCGATTACGAATTCATTAAGACAATAACCGTAGGAAGTGTTTCTGGTGCATTAATGGTGCACTATCGAGATACTTAGCCTTAGCGCATAAAGTCAACGTTGCAATGCATGCGAATTTTTCTTAAAAGCGTGTTTGCACATATTTCATTAGTGCATTGAATTTATAGTGATTTTTCTTATTTTCTCCGCAAAAGTGTTAGCTCAATTTCCGATTAGATATTTTATTTGTAAGACATGTCGCACATTGTTGTGAGATATTGAGGTTTTGACAGTCGATATGTTTACATTGGTTTTTTGTAAGTTGTTGTAATTCTTTTGTTTTGTTTGGTGGTTGTATTCGCTGTAACAAAAAAGAAACAAAATTTTTCATTTTTGTTACTTTTGAATCTGGATAGGTAACGTATTATTACAGTTGTCAGGAAGACAAAGGCAAGGGATGCCATAACAAGGATTGTCGGAATACATTTGTGAACATGGAACTTCAGGAAGAAGTATAAACACAAGGGATGTTACGGATCAATCATATGGATGTGAAACTCACGGAAGATATCACTGGAAGATTACTAAGGAAGCGTGATTATAACTGCGGAATGGTTATAGCTAAGGAAAGTATGAGGAATCGCTTGGATAGCGAATAGGGAATGCTAAGGACAGCCATTATGGATGAAAGGGATCACTAAATGATGCAGGATGCATAAAGCTAGTTTAAGAAATGCGGCTCATGGAGAGCCGCATTTTTTGTTTTATTTTTCACAATTTTACAAAAACCTTAGTCAGTGTCGAATTGTAAAGTTGCGATTAGTTGAATTAGTTAATAGTCTACCTTATCTGCATAGTACGGGTGACGTCCCAAAGCTGACTGACTCCCCTTTAAAGAAAACTCATAACCACACAATGTGAAATCACCACGAAGTGCAATTTGCTTCAATAAGCTTTGTGTATCAAGTGGTGAAAAGTGTGCAAAATAATCGGTTGCATGCTCAACTATCACCTCAATGGTGCGAATGCCGTCGCCATTGTTAAATGTAATTTCTTTGCAACTATTGTCGCCCTTTAATGTGAGCTGTTGCCAATAGACACCATCTTGCTGTTCATCTGCTTGCCAATTAATAATTAAGCCGTCGTGCTGTGAGGCATATAAAGTAAAATCATCAGGCATATTTAGCATATGTTGACGCTCAATAGCTGTTTCAATTATAGGCTCTTCTTTGTCAATAACCGGTGAAGGCTGGGATACTTCGGTATTGTTTAGGAATGAAACACTTATCATCCCGCCTAAAATGATTGTGATACCAGCAGCTATTTGTAGCTTATATTTTGTTATTAGCTCTCTTACTTTAACGCCAACGTCGTTATCAGCACTGTTATTGTTGTGTTGCGTAACAAATTGTTGCTCGTCGTTATGGGTAACATTCATTGCTACATTAGCACTAGGCGCGCCTGCGAATGTGGGCTCAATTCTACTTTTACTTGTAGCTGCTGACTCATTTTTTATTGATGCTAAATCAATCGGTCCACAATACCCCATAATGTATGACTTTATTGGTGAGCTAGGGTAGGTGAGTAAGCTAAGCAAAAAGCCAATAGCCGCAATGAATGGCACATAAGCAAGAAAAGACGAAACAAACAATGGAAGCATTCCTAGAACAAAGTAGGCCGCGCCTCCTGCAACAAAGGGAGTAAACTTCCTTTGTGCATCATTGGCTCTTCTATAAGCCGACATAGTAATAGCGACGGCTGCCAGTAAAAGGATAACGATGGAAACCACAAGGTTATTAAACATGGCTGATAAAATAAGAAAGCTGATAGTCGATGTGGCGACAATCGAAGAATACCTTTGACGATTGTCAAATCCTTGCAGACAAAATAATGATTTTAGAAGCGGCACTACTATCCCCTGAAAATAACTGCGTGAAAAATGCTTCTATTTTTCACAATAGACTCATATAGCGTAAGGTTACAGAAATTTATGCACTTTGTCAGGCATCAAGGAGAGATTTAATCTGATATTGGGGGGATGCCTATTTACTAGCAAATACTTTGTGAGTACAAACTGAAAGATGTGCTTGTTTTTGTGTAAGACATATCTCAATAGTTTGCCGGACAAACTAGGTTTTAAAATATGGTTAAATTTAATAATTAACTATAAAACAATCTGTTACGGTTTTTGTTCGGCTGTTTTTCTCTAAGAGGTCTTAATATTTCATTTTTGCAGCTAGTAACTAATTAATTCTTGCGTAAACTTAAAAGTGTTAGGACGACTTGGTTAAGGATAACTAAAAACTGAATTAAGTTTATGGATGAACTAGGTTGATACTACTTGTACTGGCATGGATGGATATGGAAAAGGATTCACAGGAGTGATGGTTTCCAGCGAAGCGTAAACGGAATTTAACATGGACGTAAATGGATGCAAGGGCACAGGGAGTGTTAAGGAAGAATCTTCGCAGATAGCCGATCAAAAAACGGATTGTCTACATAACAGGATGTTACCTCAGGATGAGGCGAGTGGTATTAGGGTAAAGGACCTACCTAACCGAAAATAAGCGACTTTATGTCGCTTTTTTCGTTTTTGACATTGTTTGTTGTGATTCAATAAAACCGGACACCAATTTAGGTGGTATTATTGCCACTCAACTAGAGGTGTTCCATGGCAAGAAAACGTCGTAATTTTACAGAAGAATTTAAATTAGAAGCTGCTAGTCTTGTATTGGATGAAGGTTATTCGATACCTCAAGCAAGCCGTTCACTTGATGTTGGTGAAACAGCTTTAAGGCGCTGGGTTCAGCAACTTCAAAAAGAACGAGGTGGTGAAACACCGCAAACCAAAGCATTAACTCCTGAGCAGAAGAAAATCCAGGAATTAGAGGCTCGTATCAATCGTTTAGAACGAGAGAAGTCAATTCTAAAAAAGGCTACAGCTCTCTTAATGTCAGACGAAATGAACAATACTCGTTGATAGACCAATTAAGTGAGTTTGAATCTATTGAATTGGTCTGTGATGTTTTAGAAGTTCCTCGCTCAAGTTATTACGATTACAAGAATCGAGATACATCAATCAAGCCTGAAGATGTTGAACTTAGGGCAAAGATTAATGAGCTCTTTTCGCTAAGCAGAAGCTCAGCAGGTAGTAGGACACTTGTCGCAAAGCTGTCTGAAATAGGCTTGAATGCTGGAATATTCAAGGTGCGCCGCATCATGAAAGATATGCAGTTGATTTGCAAACAACCAGGCCCTCATGCCTATAAGAAAGCAACAGTTGAAAGGCCGGACATACCGAATCACCTAAATCGTGAATTTGATGTTTGTCGTCCCAATCAAGTTTGGTGCGGTGACATTACCTATACTTGGTTAGGTAACAAGTGGGTTTATCTCGCTGTCGTTCTTGACTTGTTTGCACGCCGCGTAGTCGGTTGGGCATTATCTGATAAGCCAGACGCTGCCTTGGCAGCTAAAGCCTTAGATAGAGCTTATGAGCAACGTGGTAAACCCAAAGGCTTAATGTTTCACTCTGACCAAGGCAGTCAATATGGGGCGACAAAGTTCAGGCAACGATTATGGCGATATCAAATTAAACAAAGTATGAGTCGCCGTGGAAACTGTTGGGATAATGCGCCAATGGAAAGGCTATTCAGAAGCTTAAAAACAGAATGGGTACCGCCAATTGGTTACCGCTCACTCAAAGAAGCTGAAAAAGATATCAGTTTCTATTTGATGGATTATTACAACTGGCAAAGGCCGCACAGTAATAATGAAATGATTGCTCCAGCAATTACGGAAGAAAAACTTAACTTACTGTCCGGAATTAGTTGACCACAACAGTTAATATTTTCAATAGGACCGAATACTCATCTACGCACATTATGTTGCTCGTGAACTGACACAAAATGCTCTCTCAGCTGTAAGATATCACCTAATAAATTGTCAGATAGATATGCTACAAAATTAGCGCTTACTTTTGGTAACTTGTTTAAATCAGTACCTTAGCGTGAACTGGCATAAATTATCTCAACTTTCCATTACAGATGTCACTGTTTTGTCATGAACCGCTGCATATAATTATTAGTGAAAGGAGTTGATGTTCACCCTAATGTGAAAAGGTCTCCCAAGGAAGAAGTTTTGAATGGACACACGATTTTTGTTGAGGGGTGTAAAAAGGACTTATAAGGAAACTCGAAGGCAGCGTAGGACGCTACCGTTTAAGGGATGAAAAAACTGGGAAAACGTTTAATGGATGAACGGTCAGGGAAATGACAATTTGGGGTGTAAAATGTAGTTCTAGTCATATTTAACATGCTTAGATAAATGGAATACAAGGAGCCGTAATAGCAAGGACGCTACAAGGATGGATAAAGAGGATTTGTAAGGAAGGACTATTGATGACAACGACGAGCTTTGTCATACGAATATTGTTAACCCAGTTGTTGTTCTTATTTTTTAACTAGTACACTTTCTAAAAGGGTCGCTACTTGGTGCAACTAACTTATCTAAAGTTACCCCAATTTTGTCGCCATTGGTATTTAAGAATTTGCCCTCAGTAATTGTAGGATATTGCTTACAAGTTTGTCAGAAATGACGGCAAATAAAATATCATTTAAATCTAAGTTGTTGATTGCCATTTTTTTATTGTTCACAGTACAAATTTTGCAATTTGTCGTATTTTTTTTGTTAGAAATTCTATGGAAATTCAAGCAATAGCTTTCATACTTAGTTATGTCAGGAAGACGGGTTAGGATGACCCAACAGGCAGTGATACTTAGGATGAGAAGAGTGTTTGTAAAGCATTAAGTAAATGGATGAAATGGATACACATGGAGTGTTTTTCTTCGATACAGTGAACAAGGATTTTCAGTAGGAAACGTAGAACTTTTCCGAAAGGAAATATAGTTAATTATCATTTATAGGAATTGGTGATAGGCCAAAGAAATGGAATTAGCATGGAAATTCGCATACATGCAATGGTCAAGGATGGCAGATGAAAAAAAGCGACATTCAGTTGTCGCTTTTTTCTTGTTTCAGTTTTAATGCGTTTAATTGATTCGATATGCTGGGATATCAATATTTTTAAGTTTATATCCTGCTAACGTAATTGTCCCTTGATACTTTGATTGCCCATCACCGCTAAACTCAAAAATGTATTCTGTTTCAAAATAAAATCCCATTCGTTTAGAAAACCTAACTTTATTAGATGACCTTGCAATGGCAATAAACTGTAATTGCTCTTTTTGACAATGCTGTACTGCAAACCTTTTTGCCGACTCAGCCACTTTACGCATGTGCGTAAAAAACCAAACTATGAGTGCAATAAAGAGTAATAAATAAACGTTTTCCATTAAATATTAACCAAATAGTGTTGTGTAAATTTATTGAGCGTTGAAAAGACTGCCAATTGCCGTAGCAAGCTCAGCACTTCTTTCGCTAGATCGCATACAGCTGAATATTACCTGGCGTAGCTCAGGTATTGCCACTAAATCTTTAAATATTGCCTGAAACAATGGCAGATTATCTTTTCGTGCCAGATGTTCCAAGTAAGCGCTCATCATTTCGGTATTAGCTAAGGAAGACCAACATCTACCAGCCAAAGTAATGACTATTTCGTCAGAAAGCGTTTTTTCTGCCATTAGTTTTGCTAAGAAGGCCTGTACAAACAGATGTGTTGATGACGATGCTAAACAACGAATTAAATAAGGCTTTACTTCTTGTGCTGCAACATCATGGTAATCAATCACGGTACTGAGTGTATCTGCAGAGAGCTGGATATTTTCAATCGCCGTTGATAAGGGCATTAATACTTCGTTAGGCAGCGATGATAATGACCGCGCAATAGCGCTTTCAATGTCTTTATCAGATTTTGCTTTTACAACTATATCGCTAATGCCTTGTACACCAATATCATGCCATTGACTCAGGTCGGTATCAGTGGAACAAAAATACTCATATGTGCGTTGATAGTACTGGCTGGCTTGTTTCATTAGCGCTTGGTTTAACTCACTGTGTAGAAACGCTAGCTTATATTGTGGTGGTGTAAAATTATATGGGTTGCTTTGCAGAAGCTCTTCTTGTTTTTCAGTTGGATCAACGCTGAGATTACTGCCTAAAGCTTCAATTATTATGGCGAGAAAGTGGTTTCGTGCGCCTTGATTGAGTAATCCGCGCTCATCTAGGGGTAACTTTACAAACCATAAGTATGGTTGTGCAGTAACTTTCTGCCAAAATGCGATCGCGATGCATGCATGCCCTTGAATCGGGTACGGGTAAGGTAGTTGATTATGTTCAAATTTTTCGAAAGTATCTTTTGACAACTTGTCTATTCTTCTGCCGATGTCGTATACGCGATACTGGGAACCAGACAAAGTTAATAATTCAGAAATGGTAGAAATCGAATCCATAGCACAGAAATTTATCGAAATAATGCGGCATTATAGAGATAATAACCCTTTAAAACCATCTAATCTGATAAGAATTTATTGTGCATGAAACTAATGAGTCACTAACTCAACTTTTAAATTCACTGGTGTCTGAGTTAGATAAACTTGGATTATGGCAGGAAAGTCGCCCGAGCGATGAAGCGCTGAACAGTAGCGTGCCATTTTGTATGGATACGTTGGCGTTTGAACAATGGTTACAGTTTGTTTTTATCGAAAAGTTACGACTGATGATGCAATTAGGGAAACCGCTACCAAGTAATATTGCCATCTGTCCTATGGCGGAAGAAGCATTTGCACATCATGGCGAAGACGCAGCAAATATTATTAATACCATTGCCGATATTGATGAACTACTGAGCGGCACTCGCCAGCAACAAAATTATATAAGAACCAAATAATGTCTGACACTTTATTTACCGAAAAGCCCGAGCTGAACATTTTGTTTCAGGACGAACATCTTGTCGCCATTGATAAACCTGCTGGCTTATTTGTCCATCGCAGTTATTTAGATAGACACGAAAAGTATTTTGCCTTGCAGCTACTCAGAGATCAGCTTGGTCAATACGTTTATCCGTTGCATCGTCTAGATAGGCCAACTTCTGGCGTCTTATTATTTGCTTTAAATGAAGAAACAGCGCGAAAAATGGGAAAAATATTTGAAGAAAAGCAAATTCAAAAAGAATATTTTGCACTTACTAGGGGGCACCTTATAGATAGTGGCGTTATTGACCATCCCTTAAAGGAAAAACTTGATAAGCTTGGCGATAAATTTGTAAATACAGATAAAGCGGCACAAGAGGCTATATCATATTATGAGTCGATAATTACGGCTACGCTTCCTATTGCTGTGGGAAAATATGATTCGGTAAGATACTCGTTAGTCAAAGTAGCGCCACAAACGGGGAGGCGGCACCAAATACGACGCCATTTGGCACATCTAAGACATCCCATAATTGGTGATATAAATTATGGAGATAACAAACAGAACCCATTCTTTATATCGCACTTTGGCTTTAAGCGATTGATGCTATTTGCCCAAAGCTTAACATTTCGTCATCCATACACTGGGCAAGAGATAGTTGTTAATGCGGAATTTGATCAGCAGTGGCTTAGCGTTTTCGAACGTCTCAATTGGCCACTATCGGTAATCAAAAAGTACATTACCGAATAGAGCTACGCGATTTAGCTTTCAATTAAATAGGGCCATTAATAAAAATGGCGTTTTTGTCTTGATTGACCAAATGGCTGAACTGAAAAATTGGGCGTGTTTCACTTGCTGCACGTTTTTCACCAGTAATGAACACAGGTGCAACACTTGGCATATTCAGGTCGAACGCTGAATATTGTTGATCAAATTGACGGGTAAATGCCATCATCAGCTGTTGATCTTGTGGAATCGGACGATTGAGTAAACTAACCAGTAGCTGATGATCTGATACAAGCGGACGCTTTTCTTGATAAGCAATTTTAGTCGACTGGCAAGCGAGCAGTTGGCTACATAAGATTAAGATTGTGATTAAGGTAAATTTATTCATAACGGCATATCTATTAACAACTGATATAAGTAGTAGGGCAATCAATATGCCAATTGAATAAAGTTTTTTATTAGTGAATGAATTTTAAAGAGTTTATGTTGAATATTTGCGCTAAGAACTTAGGTGTTCTTGTGAGAGGAAGAAACTAGCGTCAAAAAACTTACGCTTGTTTATGGCTATCTTTGGATACTGCATAACAAAAAGCCAAACAATTATTGCTTGGCTTTAGTCATACGTTATTACTAGTTGTGTTATTCGTCAGAAACAGAGCGCAATAATGCATTGATGCCTATTTTAGCTCTCGTTTTTTCATCGACTTTTTTCACAATAATCGCTGCATATAAGCTATAACGACCACACTTAGACGGTAAGTTGCCTGGTACTACAACAGAACCAGCTGGAACACGGCCATAGTGGATCTCACCAGTTTCTCGGTCAAATATGCGTGTGCTTTGGCCAATATACACACCCATAGAAATTACGGCACCTTGTTCAACAACAACACCTTCTACTATTTCAGAACGCGCACCAATAAAACAATTATCTTCAATAATCGTTGGCCCAGCCTGCAAAGGCTCAAGTACACCACCTATACCTACGCCGCCTGATAAATGCACGTTTTTACCAATTTGTGCGCAAGAACCAACAGTCGCCCAAGTGTCGACCATAGTTCCTTCATCAACAAAAGCACCTATGTTTACGTAGCTTGGCATCACGACAACATTTTTGCCTATAAATGACCCAGTGCGAACAGTGGCTGGTGGCACTATTCGCACACCTTCAGCTTTAAACATCTCATTGGTGTAATTAGCGTATTTCAATGGCACCTTATCAAAATATTGGCTTTCATTCCCATCAATAACCTCGTTATCCCATACGCGGAACGACAGTAATACTGCTTTTTTAAGCCATTGATGAACGACCCATTCCCCTGCGATTTTTTCAGCAACTCGCGCTGAGCCATTATTCAAAGCTGCAAGTGCGCCTGTTACCGCTTGCTTTACTTCATCTGTTACAGTGCTAGGTGTGATATTCGCACGGTTCTCAAATGCACTTTCGATTATCTGTTGTAAGTCAGACATGGTTATTCCTATTTTGTTGTCAGTGATGAGCAAGACTGGATTTCTCGCATAGTTTGTCACTAAGTTGTCGTTGCTCTTCAAGTGTTAAAGCTTTGCCATCGGCGTTCGATACCGTAAATACGTCTTCCGCTTTTTCGCCAAAAGTTGTTATTTTAGCACTGTAAATACGTATATTAAGTTCTTGAAATACTCGCGCAATGCTTGCGAGTAAACCAGGCCGATCAAGCGCGACAATTTCTATCAGAGTACGGCTCTTGCTACTCGAATTTAAAAAACTTACTTGTGTTGGAAAAGTAAATTGTTCGAATCGCTTCGCCAGTGGTTTAATCTTAAAATGTTGTTTTTTATTGGTAATGGCTTCGGATAAAGCTTGCGCAATACCCATAGCTCGGTAGCTGTCGTCTATAACGCGATTTTGTTGGTCGAGAATAACAAATGTATTGGCGGTATAGCCTGTTTTACCCGTAATTATCTTGGCATCAAGTATGTTTAGGCCTTTTGAACCGAGCAAAGAAACGATAGTAGCAAATATATTTTTTTTGTCTTTCGTGTAAACAAAAACTTCTGTGCCACCGCGATATGGTTTCGGGCTAATCAAAACTAAAGGTTGATTTTGATCATGTTTGATTATGTGCTCACAATGCCAAGCAATTTGGGCAGGCGCATAACGTAAAAAATAGTCAGCTTTAAAGTTGTGCCATATCGCTTGGATTTCAGATTCTTCAATATGATGTTCGGTAAGAATTTCTATTGCTTGTTGTTGGTTTTCTCTAATTTTAGCGCGTAAATCGACAGGCTTTTCTAAGCCTCGTCTGAAGGCACGCTTAGTGCTAAAGTACAGCTCTTCGAGTAAATTTGCTTTCCAGCTATTCCATAAACTTTCGTTGGTTGCACGCATGTCAGCAACCGTCAAACAGTACAAATAATCTAAATGGGCTTCATCCCTAACAATGCTGGCGAATTTCTTGATAACTTCAGGATCCGAAATGTCACGGCGCTGTGCAGTAATTGACATTAACAAGTGGTATTTCACGAGCCAAGAAATCATTCGCCCATCGTGATCGTTTAGATAATGTATGCGGCTAAATTCTAACGCGTCAACCGCACCGAGCTCAGCGTGATCACCACCACGGCCTTTAGCGATATCGTGAAAAATCCCTGCGAGGTACAGCACTTCGGGTTTGCGAATACGTTGTACAATTTTGCTACATAAAGGGTATTCTTCGTTATATTCACTTTGACTAAAACGGTAAAGATTTTTGATCAGACGATAACTGTGCTCATCTACCGAATATGCGTGGAACAAATCAAATTGCATTTGACCTACAATATTGCGCCAAGCTGGAAGGTATGCGCCTAAAATTGAATGTCGGTGCATAAGTGAAAATGCTAAGCCAGGGCCTTTCGGATGCTTCATGATAGCAATAAATAATCGTCTGCACTCTGCATAATCCATCATGCCAGATACTAATCTACGGCGCGCATTTCGCATTAACCTTAATGTTTCTGGGTGCATGTCGGTGACGTCTTCCCGTTCAGCGATCAACAAAAACATTTGCATGATTTTTACTGAACGCATAAAGACTCTGCGATTGGTCACTTTGATTTGACCATCGAGTACGACGAAGTCATCGTTTATGCGAGTTTCTACTTGATGTTTCTTATTTTTGATAATGGCGTAGTCAAAATGTTGTAGCAACATTTTGTTTAATTCTGAAACACGCCCAATAATGCGGAAGAAGCGCTTCATCATACGTTCGATGGCGAGCTTTCCTTCATCGCCAAAACCCATTAAGGCAGCAACATCGGCTTGATAATCGAATAGCAGGCGATTTTCACTTCGGCCGGCAATAAAATGCAGCGCACAACGCATTCGCCAAAGATAATCCTGACACTCGAGCAACTCAAAAAATTCATTACTCGTTAAATAATTATGCTCTACCAATTCTTCTAATGAGTCTGCTTCAAAATGGCGTTTAGCGACCCAGCCAATGGTTTGAATGTCTCGAAGACCTCCTGGGTTGGCTTTGAGATTGGGCTCAAGTGTATAAGCGGCACCGTGATATTGTTGGTGACGATGCTTCTGCTCTTCTCTTTTTGCCAGATAGAACTTTTGCGTTGTCCAAAAAACGTCTTCATTAAGTAACGGTGTAAGGTGTTGCGTTAGCGTGTCGTTACCACATACCTGTCTCATTTCCATAAGATTGGTTGCAATAGTGACATCATTGACGGCCTGTTTAAGGCACTCTTTAATGCTACGAACGCTATGGCCAATGTCGAGCTTTATGTCCCACAACTGCGTAATAAAGGCGGAAATCTTTTCTGCCAATTCATCTTCAACAGTATCTTGGGTCAACAATAAAATGTCGATGTCTGAGTAGGGATGAAGTTCACCTCTACCATAACCCCCTACGGCGATTAACGTAAGCTGATATTCATCTAATTGGTGTTGGCTCCAAAGTTTAATTAGTACCTGATCTATGTAATGCGCACGTGCGGCAACGATATTGGTGACATCGTCAACGAGAAATTGTTGTTTCTGCCATTCACGAAAGCGTGTATTAAACTCACAAATTTCTTGGCTAGAAATTGTTGGCGCCGTTATTGCGTACGGCGCCAAATATTCTTCAGGTATGTGAAAATCAGGACTATGCAATGGAGGCATCTCTTTTTATTTATAAAGCATATAGCACTAGTTATGTAAAACTCTTGGAATGGTATCATCTTTGCGCAATGTAAGAATTTCACAACCTGTTTTAGTCACTAAAATAGTGTGTTCCCATTGCGCAGAATTTTTAGCGTCGATTGTGTACACAGTCCAATTGTCTTCTTTATCTAATAAAGTATTGGCCCGACCTAAATTAATCATCGGCTCAATAGTAAAGCACATTCCTTCTTGCATCTTTGTCTTGTCATTATTTTTGTAATGAACAATTTGTGGATCTTCGTGAAACTCTTTGCCTATGCCGTGACCACAGTATTCCTTAACAATAGAGTAGCGGCCAGCTTTCTTAATGAACTTTTGGATAGTCGTGCCTATTTCACCAAACGGGACACCAGGTTTGACCTTTTTAAGTGCTAAATAAAGCGATTCTTGAGTGATTCGACAAAGACGCTTGTCTTCAGGGGAAACTTCTCCCACTAAAAACATCTTACTGGTATCGCCGTGGTAACCGTCTTTTATCACGGTAACATCAATGTTGATGATATCACCATCTTTAAGAGGTGTATCATCTGGAATACCATGACAAACAACATGGTTTACTGAAGTACAAATAGACTTTGGAAAACCATGGTAGTTTAATGGCGCTGAAATAGCGTTTTGAACTTTATCTGTGTACTCTGCACAGATATTATTCAATTCGTTAGTGGTGACCCCAGCTTTAACATGAGGCTCAATCATTTCAAGTACTTCTGCAGCAAGCTTGCCTGCTACGCGCATTTTTTCTATCTCTTCCGGGGTTTTAATTTCTATCGACATTTATGCCTCAGTATGTCACTCGATGAGTGTTATTCTTCTATAATTTTACGCTAATTCTACACGTTTTTAGTGTGATTCCCAATGGAGACAGCACGTGTAGAATTTGTTGAGGTGATGCGGTTATTTAAGCTCTAATTTAATTGCATCAACGATGGCTTCTGGCGCCTTTAGATAAAGGTTATGGTTTAACAAGACCAGTTCTTCATTAGTGGCGAGTAATATCGCTGGTGTGGCGCTTGTGCCAATCACTTCTTGAATTTCGTGTATGTCGCCAAGCGCGTATTCAGCATCTTTGGTTAATTTGTCTGCATTAAATACTTTGGCTGGAGGCGATAACTTGAAGGAGTCAATGATGTCCTCAAAATCCGCTTTAGATTGCATCGGATTGCCTTCGTTAAATAATGCGTGTTGAATAGCGTTCAGTACAGGAAGTGCATTTTGCGGTTGTTTGGCGCATATCCAAGACATTAAATTGGCTGCGATGGTTGAGTCTACACTCGTTTTAAGTTGTGCGATGTATTCATCGGCCATGTGAATACCACTTTCCTCAGTAACCGCTGTAACAGCAGAGCGGCTTATGTGTTCGTCACCTTCATAGCGAGCGCAGTGCCATAAATGTAGAGAAATTTCAGGCATTTTGCTGTTAACTTCATTAATTAGTCGAGTGCTTGCCATGCTCCAAGGGCAATGGCTATCGTAAATAAAAAATAACTCTGCAGACATATTATTACGTATAGGTAGTCAAAATAATGTGCAATATTTTAACGCTTGTTTGGCAGTAATCCCACTATTAAACGACAACAATTTTTTTACCGGTAATAAAATGCCGGTTTAGAAAAGGGTAAATAGGAGTAGTTGTGTAAATAAACAGCTAATTGCTGGCTTTAAGTTGCGGGTTGTGGTATAAAGCACGCCGCCGAACGGTAATTCGATTTTTAGTTAGTATTTTAAGTGAATTTTGTTTTGTTCAATCGGTAAATTTAACCGTACTAAAATAGTACATAATTAATAAACTCACATACATCTTGCAAAGATATGCCGGGGTGCCTGAATTGGTCGTGCATATTGGGTGTATGGACGCTTAACCCCAAGAGGAATTTAACATGCCAAACGTTTCTATGCGCGATATGCTTAAGGCCGGTGTTCACTTCGGTCACAAAACA
Source organism: Thalassotalea fusca (assembly GCF_053485835.1). Taxonomy (NCBI): domain Bacteria; kingdom Pseudomonadati; phylum Pseudomonadota; class Gammaproteobacteria; order Alteromonadales; family Colwelliaceae; genus Thalassotalea; species Thalassotalea fusca. Next base: position 97,892 of record NZ_JBQRUN010000011.1, on the reverse strand, counting down.
CGTTACTGGAACCCAAAAATGAAAACTTACATTTTTGGTGCTCGTGACAAAGTGCATATCATCAACCTTGAACAAACTGTTCCTATGTTCAACGAAGCTCTAGCTTTCTTGTCAGGTGTTTCTGCGAAAAAAGGTAAAGTTTTATTTGTTGGTACTAAGCGTGCTGCAAGTGAAGCTGTTCGAGCTGCTGCATTAAAATGTGATCAATTCTACGTAGACCACCGTTGGTTAGGTGGTATGTTGACTAACTGGAAAACAGTTCGTCAATCTATCAAACGTCTTAAAGATCTTGAAGCTCAAAGCACTGACGGTACTTTTGATGCTTTGACTAAGAAAGAAGCGCTTATGCGTACTCGTGAAATGGAAAAGCTTGAAAAGAGCTTAGGTGGTATCAAAAACATGGGTGGTTTACCAGACGCGTTATTTGTTATCGATGCTGACCACGAGCACATTGCAATTAAAGAAGCTAACAACTTAGGTATTCCTGTAATTTCTGTAGTTGATACTAACTCAAACCCAGACGGTGTTGATTACATCGTACCTGGTAACGATGATGCGATCCGTGCAGTAACTTTATACTTAGACTCAGCAGCTAACGCTGTGTTAGAAGGTCGTGAGAAAGACATCGTTGTTCAAGCTGAAAAAGACGGCTTTGTTGAAGCTGAGTAAGCTTTACTAACTCGTTTTATTTCACTGTTGCCACATTAGTTTAATACTGCTGTGGCAACGTATTTAGAATTTATTTGAATATTTGAGGAATTAACTCATGGCAATTACTGCTGCACAAGTTAAAGAATTACGCGAGCGCACTGGCGCTGGCATGATGGATTGTAAAAAAGCTTTACAAGAAACAGACGGCGATATGGAACTTGCAATTGAGAACATGCGTAAGTCTGGTCAAGCTAAAGCGGCTAAAAAAGCAGGTAACATCGCTGCTGAAGGCCAAATCATCATTAAAGATGGCGCACTAGTTGAAGTTAACTGTCAAACTGACTTTGTTGCTAAAGACGACAACTTCTTAGCATTTGCTAACGAAGTAGCTGACGCTGCTGCTGCATCAAAGCCTTCTATCGAAGAGTTACAAGCTCAGTTCGAAGAAAAGCGTATTGCGCTTGTTGCTAAAATTGGTGAAAACATCAACGTACGTCGTGTTGCTTATGTTGAAGGTGCTGCAGCTTCTTATAAGCACGGTGCTAAAATTGGTGTTGTTGTTGCTGGTGAAGGCGACGCTGAAACACTTAAGCACGTTGCAATGCACGTTGCTGCTTCTAAGCCTGAGTACGTTAACCCTGAAGACGTACCAGCAGACGTAGTAGAAAAAGAAAAGCAAATCCAAATCGATATCGCGATGAACGAAGGTAAGCCTGCTGAAATCGCTGAGAAAATGGTTACTGGCCGTATGAAGAAATTCACAGGTGAAATTTCTTTAACAGGTCAAGCATTCATCATGGAACCTAAGCGCACAGTTGGTGACGTTCTTAAAGAAAAAGGCGTTTCAGTATCAAGCTTTGTTCGTTTAGAAGTTGGTGAAGGTATCGAGAAGAAAGAAGAAGATTTCGCTGCTGAAGTAGAAGCGCAAATCGCAGCTGCTAAAGGTTAATTTTTAGTCATATAAAGTGACTCAAATTATCTTTTTTCAGTTTAGACTTTCGATAGTTAGCTAAACGTATTAAAATAGCCGCGGTCTAAATAGACCGCGGCTATTTTTTTACCTATAGGAATGTTTATTGTATGAGCATCAACCCCAAACCTAAGTACCGTCGAATTCTTTTAAAACTGAGTGGTGAAGCATTGATGGGCGAGGAAGGCTTCGGTATTGATCCGAAAGTCCTTGACCGAATGGCGCAAGAAATAAAAGAGCTTATTGAGTTAGGAATTCAAGTTGGATTAGTTATCGGTGGTGGTAACTTATTTCGTGGTGCTGGCTTAGCAGAAGCTGGAATGAATCGTGTTGTTGGCGATCAAATGGGGATGTTAGCAACTGTCATGAATGGCTTAGCAATGCGCGACGCATTGCACCGAGCATTTGTCAATGCACGCTTAATGTCTGCGATAGATTTAGCCGGTGTTTGTGACACATACAACTGGGCTGATGCTATTGGTATGCTTAAGTCTGGCCGTGTTGTAATATTCAGCGCTGGTACAGGTAATCCATTCTTTACTACGGATTCAGCTGCGTGTTTACGCGGTATAGAAATTGAAGCAGATGCTGTATTCAAAGCGACAAAAGTAGACGGAATATATTCAGATGACCCTGTGAAAAATCCTGATGCAGAATTATACTCTCATCTGACATACCAAGAAGTACTTGAAAAAGAATTAAAAGTAATGGATTTAGCGGCATTTACTTTGGCAAGAGACCATAATATGCCAATTCGTGTTTTTAACATGAATAAGCCAGGTGCATTACGCGCTGTGATCATGGGTGACGAAGTAGGTACCACCATAGATCATGGTATTGAAGCAGAATAACTTATATAGTTTTTAAGGAATTATCAGTGATTAACGATATTAAAAATGACGCTCAAGAGCGTATGAGTAAAAGTATTGAAGCATTTAAGAGTAATCTTAACAAGGTAAGAACTGGCCGTGCACATGCCTCTTTATTAGATAATATTTCTGTAGAATATTACGGTACGGACACTCCTTTAAACCAAGTAGGTAATGTTTCTGTACCGGATGCACGTACTTTAGCAATCACAGTATTTGATAAAAGTATGATTAGCGCTGTTGAAAAAGCGATTATGGCGTCAGATTTAGGATTAAATCCATCATCTCAGGGTACGTTAATTCGTATTCCTTTACCTCCGCTTACAGAAGAACGTCGCCGTGATTTAGTTAAAGTGGTTAAAGGTGAAGGCGAAAATAGTAAAGTCGCTATTCGTAACATCCGCCGTGATGCTAACTCAGATATTAAATCTTTGAACAAAGATAAAGAAATCAGTGATGATGAAATGCATCAAGCTGAAGACGAAATTCAAAAAATTACCGACAAATTCGTTAAACAAGTTGATGTTATTTTGGCTGATAAAGAAGCCGAATTAATGGAAATTTAATTTTACGTAAGTTAAAAAAACGCCGTAGTGTATTGTGCTATGGCGTTTTTGTATTTAGTTATATAAATGGAGCGTTTGTGAGCACATCGGGAGCTAAATTACCCAAACATGTCGCCATAATAATGGACGGAAACGGACGTTGGGCTCAGGCACAAGGAAAAAATCGCGTATTCGGTCACAAGAACGGTGTTGAGTCAGTAAGAGCGGTTGTTTCTACTGCGCGAAAACAAGGGGTTAAAGCGCTTACATTGTTCGCATTTAGCAGTGAGAACTGGCAACGACCAGAAGCTGAAGTTAGCGTGCTAATGGATTTATTCATGTTCGTGCTAACCAGAGAAGTTAAAAAGCTGCATAAAAACAATATTCGATTCCAAGTCATCGGTGATGTAACACGTTTTTCGCCAAAGTTAATTAGCAAGATTCGCGATGCGGAAGCATTAACTGAAAATAATGATGCCTTAACATTATCAGTTGCTGCGAATTATGGCGGGCGGTGGGATATCACTAATGCAGCAAAGACGCTTGCACAACAAGTTAAAAATAACGAACTATCTGTCGACGAAATCACAGAACAAGCGTTGCATCAACACACATCTTTAGCTAACTTACCTGAGCTTGATTTATTAATTAGAACAGGTGGTGACTACCGCATAAGCAACTTTTTATTGTGGCAGGCAGCATACGCTGAATTCTACTTTACTGACATTCTATGGCCAGACTTTAGAGAAACTGAGTTTGAAGCAGCCTTAGCCTCTTTTGATCAACGAGAAAGAAGGTTTGGGCAAACAGGTGAACAAGTCAAAAATAACGATAAATAAAACAAACATGACATAAGGGTTTTCTTTGCTTTTACAACGTATTATTACAGCGCTTATACTAGCGCCATTAGCGATAGCAGCAATATTTTATCTGCCACTGGCTAATTTTTCTGCATTGATCATGTGTATCATGGCCATCGGTGCATGGGAGTGGGGCCCCTTAATGGGCTTCGACAACAAACGTAGACGTTTGGCATTTGTTGGCGCCACTGTGGGGTTAATTAGCGTATTGTGGTATTACTTTCCGATAGAATCCTTGTGGCTTGTAAATGATGAAATACAAGAAGGCGCATATTACATTTTATGGTTAGCCGTTGCTTGGTGGCTTGTCTCTGCTGCACTAACATTCTTATACCCTCGCTGCAGTAAATTTTGGTCTAGTCATCGTTCGATTCGAGGTGTTTTTGGCTGGTTAACCTTGGTGCCAGCGTGGCTGGCTTTCATGGTGATCAGAAGCCACGAGTATACGACAGACCCTTATCACGGCGCGCAATTAATCATGTTTCTATTCTTGATGGTTTGGAGCGCTGATATCGGCGCGTACTTTGTTGGTAAATCCATAGGTAAACGTAAACTTATGCCAAACGTCAGCCCAGGTAAGACGCTTGAAGGTTACATTGGCGGCGTTGTATTTGCGTGTGCCATGATTGCTTTGGCTGGCTACGTGTTAGATTGGAATCAGCAGCAATATCATCTTGTACTCATCGTGACAGTTATCATCACGACTATTTCAGTGCTAGGCGATTTGAACGAAAGTATGTTAAAGCGTCAGGCTGGGGTAAAAGACAGTGGAACGATTTTACCTGGCCATGGTGGTATTCTTGACCGTATCGACAGTTTAACAGCTACTGCTCCGGTATATGCGCTTTGCTATGTCATGCTAGGCTGGTAACGAATGCGACAATTATGTATTTTAGGTGCCACAGGTTCTATTGGTTTAAGCACTTTAGACGTTATACGTCGTCATCCTGATAAATTCAGCGTTCATGCGCTTACAGCAAATTCGAGTGTTGATGCGATGTTGGGACTGTGTCAGGAATTTAAGCCTAAAGTTGTTGTAATGGGCGATAATGCGGCAGCAGAGCAGTTGAAGCAAAAGTTAACTGCACTAAGTATCTCAAACATTGAAATCGAGTTTGGCAAGCAAGCGTTGATAGACATTGCTGCATCAGCCGAATCTGATACCGTAATGGCTGCAATCGTAGGGGCGTCTGGGTTAATGCCAACTTTAGCGGCCGTTAAGCAAGGCAAGCGTGTATTATTAGCGAATAAGGAAGCGCTGGTCACTTCTGGCCAAATATTTATTGACGCAGTCAAATCGTCTGGTGCTCAGTTACTACCTATTGATAGTGAGCACAATGCGATATTCCAATGTCTGCCGCAAACATTTCAAGAAAACTCCTTACATGAAACAATTCAATCAAATGGCATAAGCAAGATATTACTAACCGGCTCAGGTGGCCCTTTTAGAACCCTCGACATTGATAGTCTGGAACACGTTACGCCAGATCAAGCTTGTGCACATCCAAACTGGGACATGGGACGAAAAATATCTGTAGACTCTGCCACAATGATGAATAAAGGATTAGAGTTTATTGAAGCAAAATGGCTATTTAACTTACAGCCGAAAGATATTCAAGTTGTTTTACATCCACAAAGCACAATACATTCAATGGTACAATACAAAGACGGTTCGGTACTCGCGCAAATGGGTAATCCAGATATGCGAACACCTATCGCCCATGCGTTGGCGTTTCCAGAGCGAATAGACTCTGGCGTCGAGCCGCTCGATTTTTTCACTACGGCTTCGTTTGATTTTGAGCAACCAGATTTTGCGCGTTATCCCAACCTAAAGTTAGCTATTGACGCATGTGAGCAGGGACAAAGCGCTTGTACAGCGCTTAATGCAGCAAATGAAATTGCAGTAGATGCTTTTTTGAACGATGTAATTAAATTTACCGATATTGCAAAAATAAATGAAACTTCTGTGAAAAAATTTGTCTATGAAAGGGTAGAATCTATTGATGATGTACTGGATATTGATAAGAGAGCCAGAGAGTTCGCGAAGTCTTTAGTGGATGCAGTAGATAAGTTCAAACCAGAGGTAGATGTTTAACGTGTTTGATTTTATTTGGAATTTGGCTTCATTTATAGTGGCGTTAGGTATTCTCGTCACTGTTCACGAGTATGGTCACTATTGGGTTGCCAAAAAGAATAATGTCAAAGTAGAGCGATTTTCTATAGGGTTTGGTACGCCTATTTGGCGTAAGACGGATCGTCATGGAACTGAATTTGTTATTGCGTTAATTCCGCTTGGCGGCTACGTAAAAATGCTAGACGAGCGGGTTGATTCGGTTGCCGAATCGCTAAAACCATTAGCATTTAACAATAAAACGGTGTATCAACGGATTGCTATTATTGCAGCAGGACCACTTGCTAACTTCTTGTTTGCTATTTTTGCTTTTTACCTCATGTTTCTTATTGGTGTACCTTCGGTTAAGCCAATCGTAGGGGATTTAGCTCCTGCCTCATTAGCTGAAAAATCAGGTATTCCTGCGGGTGTTGAAATAAAGTCGGTGGCGGGTGAGCAGACGTTAGATTGGGCTGATGTCAATCTTTTGCTAATCGCTAACATGGGAGAAAGCGAAGTTCCGGTTTCCACAAAAACTTCAGAGTCGGTAAGTGAGCGTGTTTATAACCTGAATTTGACTGAGTGGAAGATTGATGCAGACGAAGGCTCTGCGGTGCATAGCATTGGTTTTGTGCCGTATCGACCTAAGGTATTAACCACTGTCGCCAACGTCGTTAAAGGAAGTGCTGCGGAAACTGCAGGTATTCAAACGGGCGATAAGCTCGTCGCAATAAACGGCCAACAATATACAGACGATTGGGTTGGTTTTAGTAATGAAATAAGAGCTTTCCCTAATAAGAAAGTGATTATCACGGTCTTGAGAAACGAGACGTTAGTGCATTTAAGTGCAGTTCCGAAGGCGGCCGTGGTAAATGATAGTGAAATAGGTCAATTGGGGGTTTATCCAACAATGGAGCCGTATCCTGAAGAGTATCGAATTGAAATTACTTACGGGATTGCAGGTGCCCTGTTTCAGGCTTTAGCAAGAACTTGGGAATTAACCACGCTAAGTTTTGAAATGATTGGCAAGCTTGTTACTGGCGATGTGTCAGTGAAAAACTTGAGTGGCCCAATTGCTATTGCGCAAGGAGCAGGTAATAGTGCAGAGGTTGGATTAGTATATTTTTTAGGCTTTTTAGCCTTAATTAGCATTAATTTAGGAATAATTAATATTTTACCGCTTCCAGTACTTGATGGCGGGCATTTAGTTTATTACCTTATAGAGCTTTTAACGGGCAAACCTGTGCCAGAAAAGGTGCAAGAGTTAGGGTTTAGATTTGGTGCAATAGCATTGCTGGGCTTGATGAGTATCGCAATATTTAACGATTTAACGCGATTATAAAGAATAAATAACAAGTAGTTAAAGATAACAATTCTATGATGATGAAAAAAATTGCGCTAGCAGTACTAGCGGGTGCGTTAGGGACTTCTGCATATGCGTCGAACGAGTTTACCGTCGAAAATATTGAGATCAAAGGCCTTCAACGTGTTGCATTAGGTGCAGCATTAACGCATATACCATTCAATGTCGGCGATCAGTTAAACGATTTTCGTATATCGCAATCAATCAAAGCGCTATATAAGTCAGGTCACTTCAATGATATTTCTGTATTTCGTGATGGCAATCGCGTTATATACAAAGTGCGCGAGCGTGAAACGATCAGCGAAATTACCTTTGAGGGCAATAAAGACCTTAAAGAAGAACAGTTGATAGAAAGTCTTGATGGCAGTGATATTCGTGTGGGTGAAACCCTTGATCGTACAATAATCACTGGTATTGAAACGAGTATGGAAGACTTTTACCACAGTGTTGGTAAATATAATGCTGACGTGAAAGCTGAAATTACCCACTTGCCTCGAAACCGGGTTAACATTAACTTTAAGTTTACTGAAGGTGATGCAGCGGCTATCCAGCAAATCAATATCGTTGGTAACGAAGAATTTAGTGATGAAGAACTACTTGACCGGATTGAGTTAACCTATGACTCTCCTTGGTGGGATTTCATGGCACAAGATCGCTACCAAAAGCAAACGCTTCAAGGCGATATGGAAACGATAAAAAGTTACTATTTAGATAGAGGCTACTTGCAATATAGGGTCGACTCTACTCAGGTTTCTATGACGCCAGACAAGCAATCGGTTTATATCACACTCAATGTTTCTGAAGGTGAGCAGTTTACCGTAAGTGAAGTTGACTTTGTTGGCGATATGGCAGGGTTTGAGAAAACGATTAGAGCGATCAACCCGTTAAAGTCAGGTAAGTTATACAACGGCGCGGAAGTAACCTATACCGAAGAAACTATCTCTCGTTTCTTAGGGCGTTTTGGTTATGCTTACCCTAAAGTGACGACTATTCCAGAAATCAATGAAGAAGATAATACGGTAAAACTGTCTATCTCAATTGATCCGGGCAAGCGAATTTATGTCAATCGTATTAACTTTACTGGCCACCATGTAACAGAAGATAGCGTATTACGTCGTGAAATGCGTCAATTTGAAGGTGCTTGGTTATCAAATAGTTCGGTTGAAGCGTCTAAGTCATGGTTACAACGTTTACCATATCTTGAAACAGTTGAGTTTGAAACGGTACAACTGCCTGGTGAAGATGACTTAGTTGATGTTAATTTTGAAGTAAAAGAACAACCGTCAGGTTCATTCACAGCAGGTGTTGGCTATGGTTCAACAACAAAATTGAGCCTTAATGCCGGTATTCAACAGAATAACTTCTTAGGAACAGGTAACCGTTTAGCGTTTAACATCAACACCATTTCCTATTCACAAAGTGTCAGTGTTTCGTATACCGATCCGTATTTTACGGTTGATGGTGTGTCGCTAGGTGGAACGGTCTTTTATAACGAGTTTGACGCTGGTAGCGCTAACTTGGTTGAGTACAACAACAAAACTTATGGTGTTGGCTTAACGTTTGGTTTCCCTGTTGATGAATATATACGTTTGAACTTCGGTGTAGGCTACAAAAACAACGGTATTACTCAGCTTGAAACTTATGAGCAAATTCAGAAGTTTTACGAGTTATATTCAGATCCGAATGATCCAGATTCTGGGCTAGAGTTCCAAAACTTTGATTTTTCTGCGGGTGTTTCGCGTACAACGCTTAACCGTGGTACGTTCCCAACAGCAGGTTCTCAGCAAGTACTAACGTACAAAATGACAACACCAAATTCGGATAACCAGTACTTCAAGTTAAATTTAGATACTAAATGGTACTATCCATTAACAAGAGATCAGAAATGGACTGTGTTAACTCGTTTCCAATTGGGTTATGGTAACGGGTATGGCTCTATTAATGGTAATGATCAAATTTTACCATTTTGGGAAAACTTTAGAGCAGGTGGTTCTGATACATTGCGTGGCTTTGAAACTAACATCGTAGGCCCACGTGCAATATTCAGATATCCAACACAAATTGACGGTACACCAGATCCAACAGGCAGTGGTAGTGGCTGTTGTTTAGGCCCAGATCACGACTTTATTAATATTTCCCGACGTTCAGTAGGTGGTAATGCAATCGCATTAGCAGGTGTTGAGCTAATCGTGCCTACACCATTTGTTGACGAAGGGTTTTCAAATAGCGTACGTACTAGCTTATTCGTTGATGCGGGTAACGTTTGGGATACTGAATTTAGAATAGAAGACTATCAAGATCTTGCTCCACAGGAACGAGAGAAGCTTGCCGACTATTCTGATGTTGGTCGATATAGAGCGTCTGCTGGTTTATCAATACAATGGCTTTCACCCATGGGGCCAATGATATTTAGTTTTGCCAAAACGTTGAAAGAAGAGCCGGGTGATGATACAAGCTTCTTTAGTTTCAATATTGGTAAGACATTTTAAAAATGCATTTATAGCCCAAACAATAAAAATAACGGGCAGCTTATCTACAAGTAGGAGAAGAAATTGAAAAAATTTATCAAATCAATTGCATTAGCGACAGTAGCGTCTGGTGCAATTTTATCAAGTGCTGCATCAGCAGCTGATCAAAAAATTGCGGTAGTTAACTTCCAAGAAGTCATGGCTAAAATCCCTCAAACGGCTGCAGTAATGCAGAGTTTAGAAGCTGAATTCAAAGATCAGAAAGCTGTTTTAGCACAACTGCAAAAAGATCTTCAGTATTATCAAGAGAAAAAGAAGCGCGATAGTTCTTTGATGAGCAAGAAAGAAATTGAAGACCTAGACAAAAAAATGGGTGAGTTATTCCAAGAATACCAAACTAAAGGTAAGGAATTACAAGATGCTGCTGGCGCTCGTCAAAATGAAGAACAAAACAAAATTATTGCGTTGGTACGTCAAGCTATCGATGGCATTGCTGCTAAAGATAAGTTAGACCTTGTACTTCAAGCGCAAGCCGTTGCATTTGTTAAGCCAGATGCAAATATTACTGATAAAGTGGTAGAGCAAGTAAGCAAATTAAACTAGTCGCTAGTTATAGATAACTTGCTGAAACATTACATTTTTAACAATACTATTCGTTAGGCGGATAGTATTGTTTTCGTTTATAATGCCGTAAAATTTTATCCCAGCGCAATAATTGGCTGGGTAATGTTCTAATTTATAGTTTAGAAGGCGTTCATATGAGTTATTCATTAGCCGAATTGGCCGAGAAAATAGATGGTACTGTGCACGGAGATGGTACGATACAGATAAACAGTTTGTCGACACTAATCAATGCTGGTGAAGGGCAGATCGCGTTTTTATCGAATTCCAAGTATCGTCAACAACTTGCAGAAACTAACGCGAGCGCGGTTATCATAAACGAAGATTGCCTTAACGAATGCCAAACAAATGCTATTGTGATGAAAAATCCTTATCTTGGTTATGCATTGGTTGCTCAGCTTTTAGACACAACCCCATTGCCAGCATATAGCATACATCCAAGTGCAGTGATTGCGGATTCAGCAATCATAGGAGAAAACGTTAGCATCGGTGCAAATGCTGTTATTGATGAGGGAGCACGAATTGCCGACGGCGCATCTATTGGTGCGGGGTGTTTTATCGGCAGAAATGCTCAAATTGGCGCTCATACCAAAATATGGGCTAACGTAACAATTTATCATGAAGTTGAGCTAGGTGAGCATTGTTTAGTTCAAGCGAATACTATAATTGGCTCAGACGGCTTTGGTTATGCAAATCATCAAGGACAATGGCATAAAATTCCACAATTAGGTTCGGTTATCATTGGCAATCGAGTCGAAATTGGTGCAAGTACGACGATTGATCGTGGCGCATTAGGGAATACTGAAATACACGATGGTGTAATCATCGACAATCAAATCCAGATTGCCCATAACGTTATTGTGGGCGAAAACACGGCTATTGCAGCCTGTAGCGTTGTAGCTGGTAGCACTGAGATAGGGAAAAATTGCACGATTGCAGGTATGGTCGCAATAAATGGCCACATCAAAATTAGCGATGGTAGTGTATTTACAGGCATGTCGATGGTAACTAAGCCAACTAGAGAGCCTGGTGTCTATTCTTCAGGCATTCCTGCGCAACCAAATCGCGATTGGCATAAAATGAATGCTCACATTAGAAAGTTGCCTGCAGTTAATGCTAAAATTAAACAATTAGAACAAGAAATTGCCCAGTTGAAATCTGGCGCAACAGATGAATAATTTACGAAAGGAACGTACATTGGACGCTCAAAATAACACCCTTAATATCGAAGAGATTAGAGACTTAATTCCACATCGTTACCCAATGTTGCTTGTTGATAGAGTGCTTGATTTTGAACCGGGCAAATCATTGCACGCGATCAAGAACGTATCAATCAATGAACCAGTCTTTAATGGTCATTTCCCAAACTATGCTATTTTTCCTGGTGTTTTAATTTTGGAAGCATTAGCACAAGCAACGGGCATTTTAGGGTTTAAAACGACGCAAGGGAGAGGCGAAGATGAAATGTATTTGTTTGCTTCTATAGATAATGCGAAGTTTAAACAACCTGTGGTACCGGGCGATACGATGCATTTGCATGTAGAATTTATCAAAGAACGTCGCGGCATGTGGAAGTATTACGGAGAAGCTAGGGTTGATGGAAAAGTCGTATGTTCGGCTGACCTAATGTGTGCGCGTAAAGCCATTTAACAGGAGCACTGTAACTTGATTCACGAGCAAGCAACAATTCACGAACAAGCCATCGTAGAAGAGGGCGCGGTTGTTGGTAAAAACACAGTAATAGGTCCTTGGACATACATAAGTAAAGATGTTGTCATTGGTGAGAATTGTACAATCAGTTCTCATGTTGTTATTAAGGGACCGACGAAAATTGGTAACGGTAACAAGGTCTTTCAGTTCGCAACTTTAGGTGAAGAGTGTCAGGATTTAAAGTATGACGGTGAACCTACAGAATTAGAGATTGGCGACAACAACGTTTTTAGAGAATGTTGCACCGTTCACCGAGGCACAATACAAGATGACAGTTTAACCAAAATTGGTAGCAATAACTTATTCATGGCTTATACGCATGTTGCACACGATTGCGTAATAGGTAACAACTGTATTATGGCAAATAATGCGTCGGTTGCCGGTCATGTTCACGTTGGTGACCATGCAATTTTAGGCGGTATGTCGGGTGTACATCAATTTTGTCATATTGGCGCGCATAGTTTCGTTGCAGCTAATGCCTTAGTGCTAAAAGATGTTCCTCCATACGTAATGGCATCAGGCGATAGCGCAAAACCATTTGGTTTGAACAGTGAAGGGTTAAAACGCCGAGGATTTAGTAAAGATACCATCAGTGCGATCAAACGCGCCTATCGTAGTCTATACCGCCAAGGCTTGTCTGTAGAAGAAGCCACTGCCAAAATGTTGTCCGAAGATGGTGAATTTGATGAAGTTACGAAACTTGCTGAGTTTGCTCGTACATCAAGCCGCGGAATCATTCGATAGTCTATGAGTGCAAATGAAAAAATGTCGCAGCAGTGCTGCGACAAGCCCGTTGTAATTGGCATTATTGTTGGAGAGCACTCAGGTGATACGTTGGGAGCCGGCATGATGTCATCGTTATTACAGCGTTTTCCAAACGCGAAGTTCGTTGGTATTGGTGGCCCTAAAATGGAAGCGCTCGGCTTTCAATCATTGTTTGCAATGGAAGAGCTTGCCGTTATGGGCGTATTTGAAGTACTTGGTCGATTGCCTCGTTTACTTCATATTCGAAAACATATCGTCAACTTTTTCAAAGATAACCCACCTGATGTATTTGTGGGTATAGATGCTCCCGACTTTAATTTGCCTGTTGAACATAAATTAAAAGCGGAAGGCATTAAGACAGTGCATTATGTCAGCCCTTCCGTATGGGCGTGGCGAGAAAAACGCATTTTTAAAATTGCTAAAGCAACCAACATGGTGCTTTCGTTGTTACCTTTTGAAAAAGCGTTTTATGACAAACATCAAGTGCCTTGTACATTTGTTGGGCATCCATTAGCAGACGATATACCACTAGTCTCTGATAAAAAACGGGCAAGGGAGAGTTTGGGCTTAGCTAAATCAGATAAGATCTTGGCTATTATGCCTGGGAGCAGAAGCGGTGAACTAATGCGGTTATGTAAACCATTTTTAGAAACTGCAATAAGACTCCAAGCGAAACACCCTGAGCTTAAATTTGTTGCTCCTATGATTAGTGACAAAAGAGCAACGCAATTCAAAGCCTTAGTACAGGAATTTGCCCCTACATTAGATGTTTCGGTTATCGTTAATCAAACACAGGCCGTTATGGCTGCCAGTGATTGCCTACTCATGGCGTCAGGTACAGTAACGTTGGAAGCCGCTCTTGTTAAACGGCCAATGGTGGTGTGTTATCGATTCAACTCATTGACATATCACATGTTTAAAGGCTTCGTTAAACTAAAGTGGTTTTCATTACCTAACTTATTAGCGAATAGCGAATTAGTACCTGAACTACTGCAATCTGCGGTGACTGTCGAAAATATCTTACCACTAGTTGAACAACGTTTATTTGAAGAACAGCAATCGTTAAATGAATCATTTACATCGATCCACCTCCAGTTGAAACAAGATGCCAGTGAAAAAGCCGCTCAAGCAGTTGAAGAGTTAGTGTTAGAGAGAGTAAGTTAATGGCAAAAGTGAGTAAAGAACTGCCTCCTTTCAAATATCCTGTCGCTTATTGCATAGCTGGCGTTGACGAAGTTGGTCGAGGGCCGTTAGTTGGTGATGTGGTTACTGCAGCAGTCATTCTTGATGCTGAAAACCCAATTGAAGGGCTAAAAGATTCAAAAAAATTGTCTGAAAAAAAACGCAATGTGCTTGCTGAAGAAATAAAAGAAAAAGCGGTTGCTTGGCACATAGGTCGTGCAACGCCAGAAGAAATTGACACATTAAATATATTGCATGCCACCATGTTAGCTATGCAACGCGCTGTGCAAGGATTAAGCGTACAGCCCGATTATGTACTCGTTGATGGTAACAGAACACCTAATTTTGGCGTGCCATCTGATGCAGTTGTTAAAGGTGATGGTCGTGTCGAAGAAATCAGTGCAGCGTCTATATTGGCTAAAGTCGCACGCGATCAAGAAATGATTGAGCTGGATAAGCAATATCCAGAATATGGCTTTGCCAAACACAAAGGGTATCCAACAAAAGATCACTTGAGTATTATTCAAGAGTTAGGCGTGTTAGATTGCTACCGTCGCAGCTTTAAACCTGTCGCTGCATTGATCAAATAACATAGAGCATTAGGATGTCTGAACAACAAGAACAAACAGACGAAATAAGCGTCAATTCACCACCGAAATTCATTCATTTACGTTTGCACAGCGATTTTTCAATGTGTGATGGCTTGAACAAAGTTAAAGCTATCATTGCCAAAGCTGCTGACTTGAATATGCCTGCAATTGCGTTAACCGATCAAACCAACCTATGTGGCTTAGTTAAATATTATCATGCCGCTCATGGTGCGGGAATTAAGCCGATCATTGGCAGCGATTTTTGGGTTAAGAGTGAAGAGCTTGAAGATGAGCTGTTTCGCCTAACGGTTATATCATCTAATAATTCTGGCTATAAAAACCTTACGGAGCTTATTTCTAAGGCTTACTTAAGAGGGCACGTTCAAGGTAAGGCTGTTCTTGATAAAGAGTGGCTGGTTGAACATGCCGAAGGCATTATTATTCTGTCTGGTGCGCGTGAAGGTGATGTTGGTAAAGCCTTGCTCAAAGGAAACCAAGCCTTAGTCAATACCTGCATTCAGTTCTATCAGCAACACTTTGCTAACTGTTATTTCCTTGAATTAATTCGCACAGGGCGAGACGACGAAGAAAATTACCTGCATTTAGCCGTACAACTTGCTGCTCAATTTGATTTACCTGTTGTTGCAACAAATGAAGTCGTGTTCTTATCAGAGCAGGATTTTGAAGCGCATGAGATACGAGTGGCAATTCATGATGGCTTTACCCTTGACGATAAACGCCGACCAAAACGGTATAGCCCTCAGCAATATCTTCGTTCTGAAGAAGAAATGCTTGAATTGTTTGCTGATATTCCAGAAGCATTAGCAAACTCTGTTGAAATAGCCAAACGCTGTAATGTCACCGTAAGACTCGGCGAATATTTCCTACCTGACTTTCCTACCGAAGGAATGAAAATTGACGATTTCTTGATTAAGGTATCGGAAGAAGGTCTTCAGGAAAGACTTGAGTTTTTATTTGATAAAGATGCACCTGATTTTGCTGAGAAGCGCAAGCCATACGATGAACGATTAAAGATCGAGCTTGATGTAATCAACAACATGGGGTTCCCAGGTTACTTCTTGATCGTAATGGAATTCATACAGTGGAGTAAAGATAACAATATCCCAGTGGGACCAGGGCGTGGTTCTGGTGCGGGATCGTTAGTGGCTTATGCGCTAAAAATCACCGATCTAGATCCACTCGAATTTGACTTGCTATTCGAACGTTTTCTTAACCCTGAACGTATTTCTATGCCTGACTTTGACGTTGATTTTTGTATGGATCGACGTGATGAAGTTATTGATCATACCGCTGAGCTTTATGGTCGAGACGCGGTATCGCAAATCATAACATTCGGTACTATGGCTGCAAAAGCCGTTATACGAGACGTTGGCCGAGTACTAGGCCACCCATACGGGTTTGTTGATCGTATTTCTAAATTGATACCTGGCGATCCGGGTATGACGCTTGCGAAAGCGTTTGAAGTTGAACCTAAGTTACCTGAAATTTATGAACAAGACAGTGAAGTGCGTGATCTGATCGACATGTGTCGTATTTTAGAAGGAACTACGCGAAACGCCGGTAAACACGCTGGTGGTGTGGTTATTTCACCCACAACGATTACGGATTTTGCACCATTATATTGTGATGATGAAGGCAAAAACCCGGTAACCCAGTTTGATAAAAACGATGTTGAAGATGCTGGGTTGGTTAAGTTTGACTTCTTAGGTCTAAGAACGCTTACTATTTTACAGTGGGCCATCGAAATGGCCGACGAAAAGCTGATTAAAGCGGGCAAAGAACCGATCGATATTGCCGCCATTCCGCTGGACGATAAAGATTCGTTTAAAGTGTTGCTTGCGGCACAAACTACTGCCGTTTTCCAGCTGGAATCGTCGGGCATGAAGGCACTTATCGAGAAACTAAAGCCGGATTGCTTTGAAGATATAATCGCTTTGGTAGCATTGTTCCGTCCGGGTCCGCTAGACTCAGGGATGGTAGATAACTTTATTGAACGTAAGCACGGACGTGAAGAAGTATCTTATCCAGATGCCCAATGGCAACACGAATCTTTAATTCCTATTTTGGAGCCAACTTACGGCATTATCTTGTACCAAGAACAAGTAATGCAAATTGCACAGGTACTTGCTGGGTATACCCTTGGTGGCGCAGATATGTTGCGTCGTGCGATGGGTAAGAAAAAGCCTGAAGAAATGGCTAAGCAAAGGGCGGTCTTTGAAGAAGGTGCAAAAAGCCAAGGGGTTGATGGCGAACTTGCCATGAGAATCTTTGACTTGGTTGAAAAGTTTGCCGGATATGGATTTAACAAGTCTCACTCTGCTGCTTACGCATTAGTTTCATATCAAACCCTTTGGATGAAAGCTCATCATCCTGAGCCATTTATGGCTGCGGTTATGTCGGCGGATATGGATAACACCGACAAAATTGTCACCTTAGTTGACGAATGCAAGAACATGGGGTTAACGCTGTTGCCGCCTGATGTTAACAGTGGCCAATATAAATTCACTGTTAATGAAAACAACGAGATAGTTTATGGTATCGGAGCGGTAAAAGGTGTCGGTGAAGGCCCAATTGAAGCAATAATTGCAGCACGTGAAGCTGATGGGCCATTTAAAGATTTATTCGATTTTTGTGCACGCGTTGACCTGAAGAAAACCAATAAACGTGTGCTAGAGCGTCTTATCAAATCGGGTGCCATGGACAATTTGGGGCCACATCGTGCCGCGATGTTTGCGTCATTACAAGAAGCAATAAAAGCCGCAGAGCAGCACGCTAAGGCACAAGCCATAGGGCAAGATGATCTGTTCGGACTAATTAATGAAGAGTCTGAAGACACTCGTCAAGCATTTAAAGAAGTTCCACCATGGCCGGAAGAAGTGTGGCTTGACGGGGAAAAGGAAACGCTAGGTTTATATTTAACTGGCCACCCAATCGATCGCTATCTTAAAGAGATAAAAAAATACGCTTCCGGTAGACTGGTCTCGATGCAACCCACAGGAAAAGACAAATCGGCAACGGCAGTTGGGTTGGTTATCGGTGTACGCGTGTTAGTGAATAAACGCGGTCGACGCTGGGCTTTGGTAACGTTAGACGACAAAAGTGCACGCATTGATGTTCGATTATTTCCAGATGACTACGATAATTTTGCAGAATTGCTTGTAAATGACGCAATTTTAGTCTGTAAGGGACAGGTCAGCTTTGATGATTATTCGGGTGGTATTACAATGACCGGCCGAGATATAATGACCATTGCGGATGCACGTGAAAATCATATATCATCAATAGATGTGCATGTGGAGCGCGAAGCGATCAGCGAGCACTTTATAAACGAATTTAATCAGGTATTGTCTCCATTTAAAGATGGTACTTGTCCGATACGTGTGTTTTACCAACGAAGTGAAGCACAAGCTATGTTAAAGCTCGGCGTTCAATGGCGTGTAACGCCTGCTGATAAGTTATTAAATGAACTTAGAGTATTACTTGGTGATGAAAGAGTCGCCATGCAATTTAACTAGCCGTATAAACTGATAATTAAATAATGCGAGAAGCGCATTATTCAAACAAAAAATTAGGTAAATTAAATATATGTCACTAAATTTTTTAGACTTTGAGCAACCGATAGCAGAACTTGAAGCGAAAATTGAAGAGTTAAGATTAGTTAATAAAGGTCAAGAATTAAACCTTGATTTAGAAGAGCAAATCACTCAATTACGTGAAAAGAATTCAGAACTAACCCGTAAGATTTTTGCCGATCTTGATCCGTGGCAAACGGCGCGCGTTGCTCGTCATCCTCAACGTCCTTACACATTAGACTATATTTCACGCATGTTTACTGACTTTGATGAATTTGCCGGTGATCGTGCCTATGCTAATGATAGTGCCATTGTTGGCGGTACTGCGCGTTTAGACGGTATGCCAGTGATGATTATTGGCCATCAAAAAGGGCGCTCAACTAGTGAAAAAGTAAAACGTAATTTTGGTATGCCACGTCCTGAAGGTTACCGCAAAGCATTACGTTTAATGGAAATGGCTGAACGCTTTAATATGCCGATCATTACATTTATCGATACTCCAGGTGCCTACCCAGGTATTGGTGCTGAAGAACGTGGTCAAAGTGAAGCGATTGCTAAAAACCTTCAAGTGATGTCACGATTAAACGTACCGATTGTTTGTACGGTTATTGGTGAAGGTGGCTCTGGTGGCGCATTAGCGATTGGCGTGGGTGATCGCGTTAATATGCTGCAATATTCGACTTACTCAGTAATTTCACCTGAAGGGTGTGCATCAATCCTTTGGAAAACGGCTGAAAAAGCGTCGACAGCGGCTGAAGCTATGGGGATTACTGCGGATCGAATTAAAGAACTTAATTTGATTGACGAAGTTGTTGCTGAACCATTAGGTGGCGCGCATCGTGATATGGATGAAATGGCTGCTGTATTAAAGCAAACTCTTAAGTCTGAATTGGCGGAGCTTGAAGGTCTTGCTAAAGATGAACTTATTGAAAAACGCTACCAACGTTTAATGTCGTACGGTTATTGTTAAACGAATTAGCGTTACTGGTTCGTAAGCACCTGCTGTTATGCATAACATACTCGCTCAGCTTGCGAAGCAACTGTCAAAAATAGAAAACACACCGGTTATCGTCGCCTTTAGTGGTGGCGTTGACTCGTGTGTTTTATTGTCTGCGTTGGTTGAACTTAAATGTTCAGCCATCATTCAAAATCCAATATATGTCTGCCATGTGAATCACGGTTTGAGTCCAAATGCTGACGATTGGCAACAGCACGCTGAGCAACTCTGTAAAAAATATCAACTTCCTTTCATCGGTGAACGCGTTAACGTTAATGTTAAACGTCGTCAAAGCCTTGAAGCGGTGGCACGCGACCTCAGATATAATGTGTTGAGTACTGTCGCAAAAAAATATAACGGCGTGGTATTAACTGGGCACCATTTAGACGATCAAGCAGAAACCTTTTTGTTGGCACTAAAGAGAGGCGCGGGCATAAGAGGGTTAGCGGCAATGCAACCTGAAATGACACTAGAGGAGTATTCGCTACGTATTCTACGCCCACTGTTGTCGATATCGCGTAAAGCTATTGAAGCATACGCCAACGAGAAACAGCTGTCATGGGTTGAAGACGAATCTAATGTTGATATCAAATTTGACCGTAATTTCTTGCGCCAGCAAGTCATGCCCTTACTTTCGGCACGTTGGCCAAGTATTTCTACGACTATCGCGCGAAGTGCATTTCACTGTCAGTCTGCTAATGAACTATTAAATGAAGTTGCTCAAGAAGATTTTCAGACAGTAGCGAATGCTGATAGTTGCCTTGATTGTCTAAAGTTGTATCAACTGTCACAGAACCGCATCAATAATCTGATACGATTTTGGATTAGCCAATATTCTTCCGTTTTACCTAGCCAAGTACAGTTACATGAAGCAATGAAACAACTGAGCAGCGATGAAGACAAAACGCCGGCAGTGAAGGTTGGTGAACTTTGGCTTAGAAGATATAAACAACGCTTGTATCTTACTCCTGAATTTTCAGATGTGAGTGACTGGCAACAAGTAATCAAGCTGTCAGAAATTGCGCCAGAGATTACAAACGAAATTAAATTGCCTGATGATCTTGGACAGTTGACGATAGCAAAAGGTCTTACGTTAAACGAAGAATCGTCAAATACGTCTGGCAACAAAAGTTCTTCTTTAGCGTTTTCGTTGCCTAACAACTACTCTGAATTGAAAATAGTGTTCGCACATGATAACCCCGTGTGCCTACCTGATTATCGCCAACATTCACGAAAACTTAAGAAAATCCTTCAGGAATTAAATATTCCTGTTTGGCAACGACAACGAATTCCCTTTGTTTATTGTGACCAGCAGTTGGTTGCAGTAATAGGCTATTTTATTTGTCAGCCTTTCTTGCCTCAGTGCCACCCAATTAAATTGTCTATACACTGGTCTAGCACTGAACTATCAGGTTAGAATGACCGCTACGTTACACTCATATAATTATAATTATTACAGCTGTTGGAGTTCTTATGAATTTAGTATTGAAATTAATTGCGGGTATTGTTGCCGGTATATTAATTGGATTGTACGCCCCTGAATTTATTATTCAGTTAGTTTTTACCGTGCAAAACCTGATTGGCCAACTCATTAAGTTTACTATTCCTCTTATTATTTTGTTTTATATTGCCAGTGGGATTGCATCGTTGCCAAAAGGCTCGGGTTCATTGCTTGGTAAGACGGTTGGTTTAGCTTACGGTTCTACTATTGTTGCTGGCTTTGTCGCGTTTTTAGTCGCTAGTACCATCTTACCGGGCTTTACGTCAGGAAGCGGCATCGAAGCGGTGGAAGGGGAGAAGCTAAAGGGCTTTATTGAGATTTCAATTACACCATTGTTTGATGTGATGACAGCATTAGCAATTGCATTTATTTTTGGTATTGGAATCAGCGCAACCAATGCTACTGGCTTAAGAAACGTGCTCAACGAAGCAAAAGACGTGATTGAGTTATTGCTAAGCAAAGTGATTATTCCTGCATTGCCATTTTACATTGCCGGCGTATTTGCGGAAATGACTGTTGATGGTAGCGTGTTTAGCACGTTAAAAACATTCGGTGTTGTTTTAGTTCTTGCGATTGTTATGCATTGGCTGTGGATTACCTTGTTGTTTGTGATGACAGGTTTAGCAATGGGGCGTTCGCCAGTAACCTTATTAAAGAATATGTTGCCAGCTTACTTCACTGCATTAGGTACTATGTCTAGTGCAGCTACTATTCCTGTGTCACTTCGTGCCAACAAAGCAAATAACGTGAGTGATGGTGTAGCTAACTTCACTGTACCACTTTGTGCTTCAATTCACTTAAGTGGCTCGACAATTACGATTGTAACTTGTGCGACTGCCGTTATGTTATTAACGCCAGAACTATCACTACCAGGACTTGGCGCCATTACTGGCTTTATTTTGATGCTTGGTGTGACGATGATCGCAGCGCCTGGCGCACCGGGTGGGGCGGTAATGTCAGCACTTGGCTTATTGGCAAGTATGCTTGGTTTTACTGATGCAGCACTTGCACTCATGATCGCGTTGTACATGGCACAAGATAGCTTTGGCACAGCATGTAATGTTACAGGCGATGGTGCTATCGCTTTATGGGTCGATAAGTTTGCTGGTGAAGAAGGCTTAGTTAGCCCTCACGAAAAAGTAGAAGATTCACTGAGCTAGTCATTAAAGCGACTCAAGAAACTTTAAAGGGCAACGAATCGTTGCCCTTTTTTATGGATCGTGTCTGACCCGTCCTGAATAAGGTTGACACTTTTATGACTTTATTATGAACACCTCACACAGCTGAAATTAGTCAGATAGTTAAGAATCTGTACGTAGAGCGTTACTATCTACGATGTCAAAAATATTAAATATGTTTTATTTCAATGTTATGTGCTTTGCAAAATTGTTCCAAATCGGTCGATAAATTATCTGCGTTGGTATACTTGTACCATTGCTTAATCTTAAATAATTGATTCATTGAATTGTTAAATTGTATAGTGCAATGCTTATCGGTTGAACCGCAAATTATAGCTTCTTTTGCCGTACTTAAGTCTACTCTAGCGCTACCAAACAAGAGTTTATTCTGCTGAATATCTATAGTAATTAATTTAGGCTTTGATAGCTCGAAACCCAAATATATTATGACCATAGGCAGAAAAAGAAGAGATAGATAAACTAAATTAATCCTCCTAAATGTAGTTGGTTCATGAGCCCAGTCAGTAGGTATGGGCAATATTAGATATAATAGAATACTAATTATACTTATCGTAATTGCTGGAATTTGGCATTTTAAAAATAATGCGTACGAAAAATGGAAATTAATAACTCCTCCTTACAGCTTATATTCTAGCGTGGACAAATTGCTTCCACGCTAGAATATTATTGCTTAATTTATTTTTGCTTTCAAAGATACGCTAGCTGCCAAGCCATCGTTGATATTAACATGGTCTCCATTCTCGTTTTTATAAGTAGCTGAAAATTTGAAAATATTATCATACTTAACGCCCTTTGGAGCCTTCCTATTTTTGGGCTTTGTACTTTTTAAATTGAGTGTCAAGTTTAGGCTAGCTAATGGTTTAACCTCACTAGCTTCACATATGCCATTCTCATTATAATCATCCCATATAAATAGTTTTTCATATACATTATCTTGACTATCAATAATCCCATCATTTTGGTAATCAAATAACTTTAAACCTTCCAAATCTGTTGCCATTTTCTTTCTAGAAAATAAAGAAAACATGATTTCCGTGCGGCTGTCTAAAATACCCGAACTGTTCCAATCTGCGAATAAAACAGCATTTCCTTTTTTAGGCCACGTTACGTCATCAAGAACACCGTCATTGTTAACATCAATTTTAAATTTGGATTCTTTGACATCTATGAAGTCAATACCATTTTGATCCATATCCAATACTATTGGCGGGATCATGCAAAATTCAAGATATTCAATACTGTTAGGATTTAAAGCTGCGCAATAAACAGCGTTGTAGACATCTTCACTAAATTGATAAATATTAGGCAAATCAAAGATAAAGTTAGAGTTCTCCAAAAGTGCTTCAAAATCTATGTTTTGAGCAATATCATCTCCCAATGACTCTATTTCAGGTAATAGATAAATAGCAGATACAACTATTGCACCTGTTGAAATTACGGCAGCCGCCGGTAAAGAGGACGTCGCCATCAACGTTAATCCTGATGCAAGTTGTTCTATAGAGGCTGCAGCTATAAAAACGGCTAACTCACTGCCCGCAAGGCCAAACTCTTGATTAAGTACATGGTTGCTGATTTGTATGCCTGAGCTTAGCCGATCTATTAGTTTTACTCCCTGACTATAGGCAGCATCTAATTTTTGTATCATTGCATCAGAGAGGTTGTAAGTGGTTTTAAGGTATGTGATTAACCATTGAATTCTTTCTACAATATGTATTAAGTCCGCAATGCTTTCCGAGTCCCATGCTGTTTTATCATGGCTTTCCACTATGGCATTGTTAATGTCCTCCTCTGTTAAATGACTAGAGTACGGATTTCCACCATAGTTATCTAATATAACCTCATTATTATCATAATAATAACCGTAGTTTAGGTCCCCACCCCCACCACCGCTTTCGATTGTACAGTACTCTTTATAAACTGTTTTTCCACCGTCGGTTACAACTGGTCTAAACTCACAATTAACAAGTGCGTCTGCATAGGCCAAATTAGTTATCAATAAAGCAGAAGAAGTGAGAATAAGTTTTAGTGAGAAAGGTATTTTTTTTTAACTTCATAATAGTCCTTCAAAATATTTATTAGCCAAAAAGGAGAACTGGTCTAATGAACTCAAGAACTCCTTTTCTTGATCGTGAGTAATAGTTAAGACTCACTAAAGTGATATTAATCTAATAGAAATATTTGTGTCAATTTGTAAGTATTGTAACAATTTATGTGGTGTGGTAAATGGGGGTTGCTGTAATGTGATGCGTGAGTATTTAAGATTACTTTGCTTATATAGGTGAACTCTAGAATTACGTTGGTATTGGCAGTCATTTTACTTAACAAAGGTTAATGAAATTTAGTAATTGTACTAGATTGAAAATGCTATAAAAAATTGAGGGAAAGCGACTGTTTATCTTTGTGATTTAATTCCATAAAGGGAAATCAAATGTTAACCTTTTTCATTGAGCGCTCACCGGAATTTTTTAGGTGAAAAAGTTGCTTGACTAAATGTTAATCGTCCAGCACTATGAAAATATACGTTAAATAAAATTGTACATTAGATGAACCAACTCAATACCCAATTAAATCAATCAACAGTGAACAATCTTTGGATTGTGCACCCGTTGGTGTATTTGTTGCGGTAAAGGTTCTGAGAATAATATTTAATGAAAAACCGCGGCAAATGAGCTGCGGTTTTTTTTACCTCAGCTTTCTTGGCGCTTCAGCTTGAAAATTATGCATAGCAAAACAAGGAGAAAGCAATGTCTGTGTCGATCGCCTATTTGGTGGTAATTCTTATTTGGTCAACAACGCCACTTGGTATCTTGTGGAGTAGTGAATCAGTACACCCAACAATGGCGGTTTTATTACGCATGGTTATTGCGCTCGTTCCGGCTTGGCTAATCATCTTGTGTAGCCGTATTCGCATGCCGTGGCATATGGACGCGATTAAACTTTATAGTTATTCGGCAATTGGTATTTTTGGTGGCATGTCGCTATCGTATTTTGCGGCTAAGTATATTCCTTCAGGTTTGATGTCACTTATATTTGGTTTTTCGCCAATTTTATCAGGGATATTGTCAAAGTATATTTTGAATGATGCTTCATTTAATTTAACGCGCAAGGTTGCGCTATGTGTTGCCGTAGTTGGGTTGGGTATTGTATGTGTCGATAATTTATCGCTATCTGAAGACGCCTATATTGGCATTATGCTTATATGTTTAGCGGTGTTCTTTTTTAGTTTAAGTGGCGTATTAGTCAAGAGTATCAATATTAGTATTCATCCGTTGGCTACTACTGCTGGGTCATTATTGCTTTGTTTACCTTTGTTTATTATTAGTTGGTTGATAGCAGATGGTAATGTATCAACACAAGAATGGACGACGAAATCTATCGCGAGCATTGTGTATTTAGGTTTAGTAGGGTCGCTGGTTGGGTTTTTGGCGTATTTTTACGTATTGCAAAAACTTGAGGCCAGTACCGTGGCATTAGTTACTATGATCACGCCAGTCATCGCAATCTCGCTAGGGGCATGGTTAAACAATGAAGCAATCAGTTTAAATCTAGTAATAGGTGCTATTGGGATTCTTATAGGCTTAGCCATTTATCAATGGGGTCATGCTCTTGAAAAATTACTGCTAAAATGGCGCAGAAAGGAAGCGTAAAAATAGGAAATAAAAATGCGCCATTAAGGCGCATTTTTTAGTTAAGTTTCAAAATAGTTAGTCTACGCTTTTTCCTTCGCGATATACTCATCAACCATATCTTCGAGAACATTGAGTGGCAGTGCACCGTTTGTTAATACAACATCGTGGAACTTACGAATATCAAACTTTTCACCTAAGGTTTCTTTCGCCTTTTTGCGTAGTTCAATAATCTTTAACATGCCAATTTTATAAGCAGTTGCTTGCGATGGCATAACGACATGACGCTCAACCATTTTAACCGCGTCAGATTTAGCATTTGGGGTGTTGCTCACGTAATATTCAATCCCTTGATCACGCGTCCACTTTTTCGTGTGGATACCCGTGTCGACAACTAATCGACAAGCGCGCCATAATTCCATCGCTAAACGACCAAAATCTGAGTATGGATCTTTGTAGAAGCCAATTTCTTTCGGGATCATTTCAGAGTATAAGCCCCATCCCTCACTGTATGCCGTATAACCACCGAATTTTCTGAACATTGGAATATTTTCAAGTTCTTGTTTTAGGGCGATTTGCATGTGATGACCTGGAATGCCTTCATGATAAGCCAATGCTTCCATTTGGTAAGTTGGCATTGCTTCCATTTTGTATAAGTTAGCGTAATAAAGACCTGGTCGAGAACCATCAGGCGCAGGTTGCTGGTAGAAGGCTTTGCCTGCTGATTTCTCTCTAAATGCTTCAACACGCTTCACAACTAAATCAGCTTTAGGCTTGGTGATAAATAACTTGTCCAACTCGCCTTTCATAGTATCGATCATGGCAGTCGCTTCTGATAAATAGCGCTTACGACCAGCTTCATTGTCGGCATAGTAAAACTGGGGATCAGTACGCATGAACTCGAAGAATGCTTGCAAATCACCCTTGAATTTCACCTTTTTCATGATTTCACGCATTTCGTCGTGAATGCGAGCAACTTCTTTTAAGCCAATTTCATGGATTTGGTCAGCTGTTAAATCTGTCGTTGTTGTACGCTTCAACGCGTTATTAAAAAATGCCTCGCCGCTTGGAAACTTCCATGCCCCATCTCTGGTATCTGCACGTTGTTCCAATTTTGTTAAATAACTAACCAGTGATGTATAGCCTTCTTTAAATGGACCTGTTAATGCCGCTTTAGCCTGTGTAATTAGTGCAGACTTTTCTTCTTCACTTAATGACAATTTTTCAACTTTTCCCGAAAAGTCGGCTAGCAGTGTACC
The DNA here is from genome assembly GCF_053485835.1 of Thalassotalea fusca. NCBI lineage: Bacteria > Pseudomonadati > Pseudomonadota > Gammaproteobacteria > Alteromonadales > Colwelliaceae > Thalassotalea > Thalassotalea fusca. The sequence continues at coordinate 71,013 of NZ_JBQRUN010000011.1, read as the reverse complement.
TGCGTCTCCACTATCAAACGGCGCGCCGACAAGTAAATTATTAGAGTCACGAATTACATGTTCAAAAACAAATTTAGGTGCGATGATACCTTTAGCTTCTCTTATTTTGAGCTGATCTATCAATTGTCCTAAAAAGCGTTTGGTATCAATGAGGCGAGCAACATAATCTTCTGCTTCTTTCTTGTTACTGACACTGTGTTGGTTTATTAATAATGAAGGAATTTGGCTGTGATAACCAAACATCTGGTTCACCGGGTAGTTGTGATGGCGCCATTGATGGTCTTCAATTGAATTTTCCAATTGTTGGATAAAGAGCTGGTAGCTAAGTTTCGTTTGTTTATCTAGCGCGTCAAAGTTAAGTGCTTTAATTCTAGCAATCGCTTTTTTTGTATGCTCTAGCTCGGCTAGTGTGTTTTCTTCAGAGATATCATTCCACTTATCATAATCTGTTTTAATGCCTAAATATGTTTGCATAATAGGGCTGCGATTAACCCCTTCCATATAGATCTCATCAAATAACTTATTCGCTTTTTCAGACTCGCTAAGTTGCGCTTGTTGAGCAGTTTGACTGTCTGATTTATTGTTAGCACTCGAATTTGATGTTGAAGTACACGCAGTCATTAAAGATAGCGCTATCGCACTGGCGATGAAGGATTTTGATAATTTCATAATTCGTCTCATTGTTATTGTGTTTGTTTGCTAAGCGCAGCACATTCAATCTATCATAGATTAGATATTAAAAATTTACGATAACGTGGCTTAATTACTTTGTAAATATTTGTCTTAGTTATCAAATCATAAGGTAAAGGTTTGCGTTTTATGGGTAAAACCATACGTTTTAGACGTGCAACGCCAGAAGATAAGCCATTTTTGTTAAGGCTTAGGCAACTCACAATGAATGAATACTTGCGCAGTGCAGGCATTGAAACCTCGGCGCAGTATCATTTATCGCGTATTGAAGAGTATTTTGAAGATTCAAATATTATTGAGTATGAGGAGCAGGCGATAGGGCTAATCAAGTTGGCATTCATAGGCGATAACATTCATATTCGTCAATTTCAAATCATGCCTGAATTTCAAGGGCGTGGCATTGGCTCTCGGGTATTAGTACTTGCGCAGAAGAAAGCACAGGAAAGGGAACTTGGTGTGACATTAAACGTGCTACTGGCTAACCCTGCACTGGCTCTTTATCAGCGGCAAGGATTCGAAATTGTAAGCCAGAACATGTTAGAGTTTCAAATGCGTTGGGTTGCAGACAAGAACTAAATCGTTTAATGCTGGCAACACTGAATGTCAGCGTCGCTATTGAGCAACGACGCTGTTTTAATAGCCAAATTAATAGATTTTACCTTTTCCTCTCACTTTGCTGGTATCTACTCGAGTGGGAGTAATACTGCCGTCAACAAGTCCTTGGCTGGCAATTGATAAATTGTGAATGACTTGATAAAACGAATCTAAGTCTAAGCTGGCAATATCGTCAGATACTTGATGATAATGCTGATCTTTGTCTAGCTGTGTACTACTAAAGCTATGCGCTGGCACACCTAATCGAGCGAGTGTGGCATTGTCAGAGCGATAAAATAGATTTTGCTCAGGGTAAGGATCTGCATGAATTTTAGCATTTTCGCCCGGCAGTGACTTGTTGAGCAACTCGCCTAAATTTGATCGTTCCATGCCTGTCATCCACACGCGACCTGCACCAAACTTAGATGGTTTACCAATCATTTCGATATTCATCATGGCAACAACACTATTCGGGTCAAGCTGTTCTGAAAAGTATTTTGAACCGAAACCACCGATTTCTTCCGCAGTAAACGCGCTAAATATAAGTGTTCTGCTGTTATTGCCTTGCTTGGCATAGTGCTCGGCAAGATTGATGACGGCAGTAGTACCCGATGCGTCATCATCAGCGCCGTTGTAGATAATATCCTCGCCTTCGCCACCGGTGCCTAAATGATCATAATGGGCAGAAAATAGCACATTTTCGTTAGGTTTTTGGTGACCCTTGAGTACACCAACTACATTGGTGAGTTGTTGCGTTTTGTGTTGAGTTTCAGCTTTTATGTCGAATGACTCAATGTTTGGTTCGTCGCTCATTACCATGACAATAGCGCCTTGATGTTCGAGCGATAGTTTATTTAGGCCGCGCGCAAAGTAATTGCTGTAACCGTGAAATAAACGTTCGTGTTTTGAATGAATAATGACAAGGTGCTCGCCACCCACTTGATTTAACTCACCCAGCTTTGCGCGCATATCGTCATTTTCGCCAACGAAATGTGTTTGAACATTGTCATTGTTTTTTTGCCAGTGTAACTGTTTCATCGTTGACGCCATTCCTAACTTCTCGCTGGCAACTGATTTACCATTGAGCATGACCGTTAAGCTTTTAGGTTGGATATTGGTGATTGAAAAAGTTTGCAAAAAGCTTTTTTCACCAGCTAAAGGCGTTAGTCCTAATTCAGCAAAACGCTTTCCTATATATTCAGCGGCTTTGTCAATTTCAGGAGAAAAACTCGCACGACCTTTTAATTCATCGCTGGCAAGGTAAGTTATATCTTTAATAACTTGTTGCTTGGAAAGTTGATAGGCATGACTGCTTGTTGAATAAGTGATTGTTGGCAGGGCAAGTGATACTGCCAACACTAAGGCGGTTTTGCTAAATGTTTTCATAGTGATTTGTTTTTCTAATTCTTTGGTGTATTCACTATTAAACAGATAGTTAACAAATGCAATCTAAACCCGTCAATCTACGGATTGAACAAACGGATAGAAATGTAAACATTTGTATCGCCGCTAAAAAGAAGAAAGAAGTCATGATGGCAACGAAAAAGTTGCCATCGATTCGGTTTACTTCTTATTTGGACGTTTCTTGAATTGATTATCGCTAAAACGTGTTAGGCCTTCTTTGCCAGGTCGTGTACGGCTAGTGCTTATTTTGTTTCGACGCTGGCCTGGTGAAGTTTTAAGACCTGCGGCGTTATTTTTGCCACGCCCTTGTTTTTTATAATGTTGATAATCTTTCTCGCTGCGAGTTTCAGCCGGCACTAAACATTCTGGGCGACTGCCAATGAGTTTTCTAGCTAAGCCCATTTTGGTCAGTGCTTCTCGTATCATCGGCCAGTTGGCTGGATCATGGTAACGCAAAATAGCTTTGTGTAGACGACGTTGTCGGCCTCCTTTAGGTACAGGCACACTAGCGCTGTTTTTCTTAACATTACGCAATGCGTCAATTTCTGTGTGGTAAAGCGTGGTTGCGTTTGCCAGTGGCGAAGGATAAAAGTTTTGTACTTGGTCTAATTTAAAGTCGTTCTCTTTTAGCCATAATGCCAGATTAACCATATCCATGTCGGTCGTGCCAGGGTGCGCCGAAATGAAGTAGGGGATTAAATACTGCTTTTTGCCAGCCTGTTTCGAATACTTGTCGAACAAAGTTTTAAATTGGTAGTAGCTGCCCATACCGGGCTTCATCATTTTATTTAATGGGCCTTCTTCGGTATGTTCAGGAGCTATTTTCAAATAACCTCCAACATGATGCGTTGCGAGCTCTTTCACATAATCAGGATCTTCAACGGCAAGGTCATATCGAACACCTGAAGCAATCAGTACTTTTTTAATGCCTTTAACTTGGCGTGCACGACGATATAAATTGATAGTTGGCGTGTGATCTGTATCTAAATGCCCACAAATGGTAGGCCAGACACAAGAAGGTTTACGACAAGTGGCTTCTGCCTTAGGACTCTTGCATCGCAATTGATACATGTTTGCCGTTGGGCCGCCTAAATCCGAAATGACACCAGTAAAACCCGGCACCTTTTCTTTGATGTCTTCGATTTCCTGTATGATAGATTCTTCAGAACGGCTTTGAATAATGCGTCCTTCATGTTCGGTGATAGAACAAAATGTACAACCGCCAAAACATCCGCGCATAATGTTGATTGACGTTTTTATCATGTCATAGGCGGGAATTTTAGCTTTACCATATGTAGGATGCGGCACTCGCTGGTATGGCAGGCCGAATACACCATCCATTTCTGCTTCGCTTAACGGGTATGCGGGCGGATTTAACCAAATGACGCGGTCACCATGACGTTGCACAAGTGGCTTTGCAGAGCCTGGGTTAACTTCCTGATGGAAAATGCGTGATGCGTGCGCATACAACATCTTGTTGTCTTTTACTTGCTCATAAGTAGGCAAATTAATATATGTTGTTAACCAAGGTTTTTTCTTGTCTTCCCACGACTTATTGCGATAATCCTGAATATTGATTGGCTGTGGTGTTGTGCTAACGTCTTTTTCGACAGTTTTAACTGCTTCGTCAGTTGATTTGTCGCTACAGCTTTCAGCAGTCATATCTTGATATGGGCTAGGAATCGGATCAATCTTGCCCGGTTTATCAATTGAGCGAGAATCTATGCCATGCCAGCCAGGTAATGCTTGCTTAGCCAGAAAGGCGGTGCCACGAATATCGGTTAACGATTTAACCGATTCGCCTTTTGCTATGCGATGACTCACTTCAACCAGTGGCCTTTCTGCGTTGCCATAAATCAGTAGGTCAGCCTTTGCATCGAACAATATAGAACGGCGTACTTTCTCTGACCAATAATCATAATGGGCGATTCGGCGTAAACTGGCCTCGATACCGCCAATAATCACAGGGGTGTCTTTATACGCTTCTTTACAGCGCTGAGAATATACTAACACTGCACGGTCAGGGCGCTTACCCCCTTCATTGTTTGGTGTGTATGCGTCATCGTGACGAATTCTACGTTCTGCAGTGTAACGGTTAATCATTGAATCCATGTTACCTGCGGTAACACCAAAATATAGATTAGGTTTTCCTAACTGCATGAAGGCGTCTTTTGAATGCCAGTCGGGTTGAGCGATGATTCCAACACGAAACCCTTGCGCTTCCAACATACGACCAATGACTGCCATGCCAAAACTTGGGTGGTCAACATAGGCATCACCAGTAACTAAGATGATGTCACAACTATCCCAACCTAATTCGTCCATTTCTTTTCGTGACATGGGTAGAAATGGCGCGTTGCCATAACATTCGGCCCAATATTTTGGATAATCAAACAGTGTGGTTTTTGGTAATGGAATCATTATGTAGCCTAGGTTAACCAGTAAATACTATTGCGCCCACAATCTTTTAATCACTATAAGCATTTCTAATTCATTAAAAACACTCACGTTATTAGTAAGGTGATAATTCTTTAGTCGCGCCATAGCAATGCTATTTGGTTGAGGACGCGCGATTATAACAAATCCTTAGTGAAAACGCAGTAGTTGTGATAAACAGACGGTTATTCAAGATGAGCGTATAGATGAAATTGCATTTTCGGGGTTACAATTGAATTGGCTAACGTTACACTGACTGAAGCATTCCACATTCAATAATGATAATAGAATACTGATATGAAAAAACATTTACTTACCATCGCGGTGACCATGGCGTTATCGGCGTGTGTTACCACAACGGACGAATCAACTGCAAAAGCGTCAACTTCCACTGTCTCAACAGCTGCGAAAGTGACGAGATACGATGCTGTAACTCAAAATAATGTTCAAGCACCAGTAGGTGTAAATAATGAGCATGCTATCACTTTAGAAAAAATCATGTCAGATCCTGATTGGATGGGGCGTTCGCCCATGTCTTGGTATTGGGGGGACGACAGCAATACCGTATTTTATAAACAGAAACAGCAAGGTAATCCATTAACAGATTTGTACAGTGTGTCACTTGTCAATGACATTAAACACGAACAAGTCCCTTTGGCGAAGTTACATCAAGCCTCTGATAGTTACGCTATCGAAAATAACGAGGGCACCGCAGAAGTTTATGTGTTTAAAGGCAATGTGTTAGTTAAAGATCTTCGCTCAGGAAAAACTCAACAGTTAACGCATACTTCTGCGCATGAATACAATGCGATGTTCCTCACCAATGGTAATGTGGCTTATCGTGTCGGCAATAAATTTTTTGAGCATGACCTTAAAACAAATCAAATCAAAGAATTAGCAAGCTTATTATTGCAAGATAAGGCCGAACAAAAAGAAAAAAGCTATATCGCGCAAGAGCAGCATGAATTGATTGAGTACATTGCTTTACAAGCGCGTAATAAACAATTAGCTGATGAGCGCAATGAACAGCTTAAAGCACAAAATGATTCTATTACCGAATCGGAATTTTACTTAGGTAAAGATAAGCGAGTTGTGCATGCGGTGTTATCGCCTTCAGGCGACAAAATGCTGGTGAGCTTAACCGCCAATAAACCGAGTCGTGACGACAGTGACATCATGCCAAATTATATTGCGGACGATGGTCACGTTAAGGCGGAGTCGGTGCGTCATCGCGTTGCCAACAATCGTGAATATAGTGAAGAGCTTTTCTTACTTGATCTTAAATCTGGTCAACAATTCCCTTTACACTATGATGCTCTTCCCGGCTTTTATGAAGACGTACTTGCGGACGTTAAGGCTGAAAATCACGCTCTGAAAGGTGAAGAGTACCGTTCAGAGAAAGGCCCTCGTAATTTGCATGTTATCAATGGCTGGATGGCCGGGGATTCCATAAAGTGGAATAGTGACGGCACGCAATTGGCGATGATGCTAGAGGCGTGGGATAACAAAGATCGCTGGTTAGTAACTGTTAATTTATTAGAAAATAGTCTGGTTTCACAACACCGACTGCATGATGACGCGTGGATTAACTATACCTTTAATGAGTTTGGCTGGTTAAATCACTCAAACAAGTTGTATTATCTTTCTGAAGAGTCAGGGTATTCACACCTTTATTTGAAACCATTGAAAGGCAAGGCTAAAGCATTAACATCAGGAAAGTTTGAAGTAAGTGATGTTACGCTGACTGATGATGACTCTCGGTTCATATTTAAAGCGAATAAGAAACACCCTGGTATTTATGAGATCTATCAAGTAGATGTTGCCACTCATACACTTACGGCATTGACAGACCTTGGTGGTTTTAATGAATACAGCCTGAGCCCAGATGAAAGCAAATTGCTTATCGAACATTCAACTACCACGATGCCTCCAGAATTGTATGTGCAATCAATCGGTGAAAGTCAGCATGCACAACGCATTACATATACTGTTTCTGAAGAATTTTTGAGTATGCCATGGACTGCTCCTAGCGTAGTGGCAATTCCTTCGTCATACCAAGACGAGCCTGTTTATGCTCGCGTATATTTACCGAAGAACTTTGACCAAACGGCAGAAAAAAATCGTGCTGTGATGTTTAGTCATGGCGCTGGGTATCTGCAAAACGCCCATTTAGGCTGGTCAGGCTATTTCCGCGAATTCATGTTTCATAGCATGTTAGTGCAGCAAGGTTACGTTGTTATAGACATGGATTATCGTGCCTCTAAAGGCTATGGTCGGGATTGGCGAACAGCTATTTATCGTCACATGGGGAAACCAGAAGTCGAAGATATGCGTGATGGTGTGAATTGGCTTGTGGAGAATGCTAATGTAGACCGTGAACGTATTGGTACCTACGGCGGATCTTACGGTGGTTTTCTAACATTAATGTCGATGTTTACCGCCCCTGATTTGTTCCAGTCAGGTGCGGCATTACGCCTAGTATCTGATTGGGCTTATTACAATCATGGCTATACCTCGAATATACTCAATACACCTAAAGACGATGCGATTGCGTATGAGCGAAGCTCGCCTATTTATTTTGCTGAGGGACTACGTAAACCATTATTGCTCAACGCGCCGATGGTGGATGACAACGTATTCTTCCAAGATACGGTTCGATTAGTACAACGGTTAATTGAGCTTGAGAAAGAGAATTTTGAAACGGCAATTTACCCTGTAGAGCCACACGGATTTGTTCAGCCTAGTTCTTGGCTAGACGAGTATCGCAGAATTTATAAGTTGTTTGAAAACACTTTATAATCAAATGAAGCCATGGACGGCACGTATTTTCGCCTTAACGGCAAATACCCACTACCATCTTAACGATGGTTACTCTACAAATGCGACAAGGGGAGATTCTTGTCGCCATTTATTTATCAATGTTTGATAAGTACCGTCTTTTCTAAGCGCTGACATTGCCGTTTTTAACGATGCCACCATGTTTTTGTCGGTTGCCAAACTGCAGGCGAAATAAAAGTTAAGCGGCAGGTTCTTAATTTCGTAAACCCGGCGAATTTTATCAACCGCTACCCCTGCAAGTTTTGCGCGATATGGCATCGTAATATCATCAGCCAAGATAAAGTCGATATCAGGTCGAGCAATTACCAGTCTAAACAAAGAGTGTGTGCTATCAACAACATATAAGTTTTCGTTCTCGACAAACCCACGTTCAAGCAATGCTAAATGAGTAACATCATCTTTTATCACTGCAATGGTGTGCTTTTTGGCATCTTCTAATGTCTTTAGCGTGGGAGCATTAGGGGAATTTACGCCAAAAACTACGGTGTTTGTGATTGTAATAGGGCCAACCCACTGAAACTTGTCGTTGCGTATGGGCAGTTTTGCCATTGAATAGATGCAGGTGTTTTCACGCTTAAGGGCGAGGTTATAACTTCTTGTCCATGAATAAGCGTTAAATTGTGCGTTGAGATCTGTCCGTCGAACAGTTTCCCGAATTAATTCGGTTGCGAAGCCTCCAATGCCGAAATTGTCATCAATAACCTGTAACGGCGGTAAATGTTCAGTGACAATAAACAGATCTGGTCTGCTATCGCTACATACCGCTAAATTTGAAAAAAGAATTGAAAAAGGGATAACAAATTTTCTAAAACCAATCATTACTTCGTTACATCTGGAAACTTATGAATAGACCAGCGCCGTAAAATATTCTGATATTCACCGCTCTGTTTTACCCATTCTAACGCATTTGACAGCGCTTCAATAATAGATTTTTCAGTGGAAAGGCTACAGGCAACGTAGAAATTGATAGGATTTGCGTTAACTTTATGAATTGCAACAAATTGCTCGGGATCCATTTTATTATAAATTGCGCGGTAGTGAATAGTGAGTGGATCCGCGAGGATTAGATCAATATATTTCTTCGATTTAAGTAACTGAAGTAACGAGCGCGTATTGTTTACAACATACAGGTTTTTGTTTTCAATGAATCCTGCGTTGATAAGGTATTGATGAGTAAAGTCGTCTCTTAATACGGCAGTACGGTAATTTTTGGCACTCTCTAGTGATTTAATGTCAATTTGTTCGACACGATCTTTTACGGTAATAAAGTGGCTATCTGTCGTCGCGACTACTTCAATCCACATAAACTTATTTTCTCGCTCTTGAGTGCGGGCGATGGAATAAATACAGGTATTTGGGCGTTGGAGAGCTAAGTTGTACGCCCTTGTCCATGAATAGATGCTGATATCAGGTGTGATTTTTGCGCGCGCCAATGCTGCTTCAAGGATTTCCGTAACAAACCCTTCTACTTTGGTTTTACCTATAATTTGAAATGGCGGCAAATGCTCAGTGACAAACTTAAGAGGGATTGCTCGAGATTCTGTAGCATGCAGTGGTGTATAAACACAGCACAAGACAATAATGAATATGAGCATTACGCGAATACTATTCATCGCTATACCCTCTTGTTACATGACTGGGCTTAGCGATTTCTACGTTGGTACCAGATAAAATAAAAGAGTGAATAAATTCCACCTGCAATTGCTCCCCACATATGTGCATCAATAGCTACATTTGCATTGATTAACGCTGATACATCTGCGCTCGGCCCGTACAATTGCTCATGTAGTACTTTTAATGTTAGACCAAGCAATAAAACATATCCGGTCTTTTCACCATCACGAATATCGTGCAAGCTGCCGAAAACAAATACTCCATGCAGCACACCGGATAACCCAACATACAATTTAAGTTCAGGCGAATATCCAAAAATAAGTAAGGCCGTACTGGTACAAAGCACAACTAGCAATAAGGCGTATTGTCGGATTGTGTAGAACTGACCATGAAGTAACCATAGCATGAATAGACCCGCACAATTTAGGAGTAAATGAGCGGTATTGGTATGAAAAAAATGACCAGTAATTAATCGCCAATATTCGCCCGCTGAAATGGCTGCGCGATCAAAATTAGCTAACGACGACCATGATTCTGCATTGATATGGCAAATTAACACAATCAACAACACGGAAACGGGCCCGACTAATTGTTGCGTAGACATTGGCAATTGCGCTTGTTTAAATGAGATTTTCATAAAATGCTGATAAACTTCCCGAACATTAGCCTTTGGGTCGAAATTTTTTAGTTAATTATGACAAGACGTTATTGTAACGTATGTTGCAGGCCGGAAGTAAGTTGTATCTGTCAATTTACGGTCGAAGTTAATAACAATGTTCATGTTGTCGTACTGCAACACACTAGTGAAGTAAAACAAAGTAAAGGCAGCGTCACTTTATTATCGTTGTCGTTAAACAATTGCACTTGTATAGTAGGAGAGGATTTTCAGGCGAATGCTCTGTTCAAAGACGTTTTACTTAAGTATCAAGGTAAAATCGCACTGTTGTATCCGAGCGAGCAGGCTGAATTAATCAATGACACGCTAAAATCAATGCATGATATTCAATGTGTCATTGTACTGGATGGCACATGGAAAAAAGCATACAAGATGTATCAACTCAATCCATTATTGCATACGTTGCCTCATATAAAGTTGCCTGATGAGTTTGAAAGTTTGTATGCAATTCGAAAAACCACCAAAAAAGGTGGGTTGTCTTCTCTGGAGGCATGTTGCCATACGTTGAATGTACTCGATGGTCAAATTGACAAATACGAGCCACTGCTCGAACGTTTTAAGGCATTTAATACTTACTTGTCGTCTTTCAACAAAAGTCGGTAACTGTAATCATTAATTTTAACTGGTGCTTGTTTAATGAAAAAAACACATCTATTTACGTCTTTAGCATTAACCTTTGGGTTAATTGCTAGCTGTTCAACGTTTGCTTTTGCTGATGTCAAACGTGAGGTACGTGAGCCAGAAGCTGCAACTGGCCTTACACAACAAAAAGCGGTTACAACAAAAGAGTTTATGGTGGCTACTGCCAACCCGTACGCGACTAAAGTGGGTAACAATATTCTAAAAGCCGGTGGCAGTGCTATCGATGCAGCAATTGCAGTACAGCTCGTTTTAACACTCGTCGAGCCGCAATCATCTGGCATTGGTGGTGGTGCGTTTATTTTGCATTGGGATGAACAACAACGCGCAATTACTACATTTGATGGCCGTGAAACTGCACCTAAAGCGGCCAAAAGTGATATGTTTTTAGACCAATCTGGAAAAGCAATCCCATGGATTAAAGCGGTAGTTGGTGGACGATCCGTTGGTGTGCCCGGAGTTCTAGCATCGTTGAAGATGGCACATGATAAATATGGAAGATTGCCTTGGGCTGATTTGTTCACAGACGCGATAAAATTAGCTGATGGGGGTTTTCGGGTTTCACCTAGATTGCAAAAATTAGTCGAGATGGAGTTTAATCCTGGGGTCGCGCAGCTTGATGCTACTCGCAAATATTTTTTTCCAGATGGTCGCCCGCTAAAAGCAGGTGATAAGCTTAAAAATCCAGCATTGGCTGAAGTTTATAGAAGTTTGGCAAAAGAAGGGGTTGAGCCTTTCTATCAGGGCTGGATAGCGAAGAACATTGTAAATGCAGTACAAAATTCGTCGATAGCACCGGGCGTACTGTCTTTGGATGACATGAAAAATTACCGTCCAGTAGAACGCGCAGCTGTGTGTAATAGTTATCGTGAACATAAAGTATGTGGCATGGCACCGCCTAGCTCTGGTGGTATAACCGTATTACAGATATTGTCACTACTTGAGCCGTATGAGCTAAACAAGCGACCATTTGAAAATGTCCACACCGCTCATTTATTCACTCAGGCATCTCGTTTAGCATTTGCCGATCGCAATCGCTATATTGCAGACAGCGATTTTGTTCAAGTGCCAGTTGATGGCTTACTCGCTCCGGAATATATCAAAAGACGTAGTCAAGAAGTCAATATTCATCAGGATATGGGCAAAGCGGTGGCAGGAAATCCTGTGGAAGAGCTGGCTTATGCAGATGATGATGCGTATGAACTTCCTTCTACCAGCCATATTTCTATCGTTGATAAGTATGGAAACGCGGTATCTATGACTACAAGCATAGAGATGGCATTTGGATCCGCCGTGATGGTTGACGGATTTCTATTGAATAATCAACTTACTGATTTTGCGTTATCGCCAATGCGTGACGGTGAGTTGGTGGCCAATCGTGTCGAACCACTTAAGAGGCCTCGTAGTTCAATGGCACCAATGATGGTTATGTCGCCTTCAGGCACATTAAAACTTGTTGTTGGCTCACCAGGTGGCAGCCGCATTATCAATTATGTCGCGCAAACTATATTGGGTGTAATTGATTGGAAATTAGATCCGCAACAGGCGATCAATATGCCCAAATTAACGAATCGTAACGATGTCACTACACTCGAAAAGGGCACCTCGATTGTTAAGTTAAAATCAGGTTTAGAAGCAAAGGGCCATAAAGTTTTTGTTCGTGATCTCAATAGTGGCATTCAAGCAATTCTGGTGAAATCACATACGCTAGTTGGCGGTGCTGATCCGCGTAGAGAAGGCAAAGTGATGGGCGAGTAGACTGATTTGAATTGTGTGTAGCAGATGCTTGAACAAACAAGTAAAATTTTGAAGTAGTAAACGAATAAGAGCACCTATTGGTGCTCTTATTTATTGAAAGTTTGAAAAAGTTAAAATGGATCTTTTAAAATCTTATTGATTAGCCACTTGTCGTCTACTTGAACTAATGACAAACGTTTCACATCCCTGAACGTGTCTTCATTGTACGTTCCCTCAAAGTAAACGGTGACAGTCGCTTTGTCTTTAAACTGCTCCCTCACTTTAACGCCACTATCGTCTGGGGTAATAACCACCTTATCGTATGACATATTAAACATATGACGAGCAACCGCATTCGGTGATTTATAATGCAACATGATGCGCTTGAGTTTAGGGGTGCATGCTTCTGCTGCTTTCGCGACGTTCTTTTCATTGTAGAGTGCGTCAAAAAAAGCGACTGCGACTAATTCAGGATTTTCAATTTCACTGATAGGCTCTTCCTTGTTTTCACAGCCAATGAGAAATACCGCGATAAAAAGGCTAAAAATGTATTTGTTAAGAATTTTTTCCATAAGATTGCATCTAAATACTTAAGTTAGTTTCATATTACATTAAGAGTGTAGGCAAATTCTAATAATTTTTATGTATCAGCTAGCGATTTGTTTTTGATGCCAAAAATGATTGCGTAAACGGAATACCTTGTAACCATAAACACAAAAAGCGCCCTCAAGGACGCTTTTAAATGGTGGATAGTTAAAATAGTGAATTATTGCACTAATTCTTTTTCAGAGAACTTGTCACTGAATAGTGGACTTGAAAGGTAACGTTCTGCTGAGCTTGGTAAAATAACCACGATGTTTTTACCTTCATTTTCTGGTCTTTCCGCAAGGCGCTTAGCTGCAACAACGGCTGCTCCAGATGAAATACCCGCTAAGATACCTTCTTCTTTCATTAATCTATGCGCCATTTCCATTGCTTCATCGTTCGTTACTTGCTCAACAGCGTCAATCAAACTTAGATCTAAGTTACCAGGAATAAAGCCTGCACCAATACCTTGGATTTTGTGTGGGCCTGGCTTTAATTCTTCACCAGCCAATTTTTGGCTAATAACCGGTGAATCGGTAGGTTCTACCGCAACAGACGTAATAGCTTTACCTTGTGTTTGCTTGATGTATCGGCTTACACCAGTGATTGTGCCACCTGTACCAACACCCGCTACAAAAATGTCGATGTTGCCATTTGTATCTTCCCAAATCTCTGGACCAGTAGTCTTTTCGTGAATTTCTGGGTTAGCTGGATTGTCAAATTGTCCAAGTAACACATATTTGTTTGGATCAGACTCTGCAATTTCTTTTGCTTTAGCAATCGCGCCGCCCATGCCTTTAGGACCTTCAGTTAATTCAAGCTTAGCGCCTAATGCTGCCAGTAACTTTCGACGTTCTAAACTCATTGTTTCAGGCATCGTTAATGTAATTGAATAACCACGTGCTGCCGCAACAAAAGCTAATGCGATACCTGTATTACCACTAGTAGGTTCAATGATTTCCTTGCCTTGTGTAAGTACGCCACGCTTTTCCGCATCCCAAATCATGTTTGCGCCAATGCGACATTTAACGCTGAAGCTCGGATTACGTGCTTCCATTTTGGCGTATACATTGCCAGAAGCTACACGATTAAGTTTTACCAGTGGCGTATTGCCAATTGAGGTTGAGTTGTCTTCAAATATGTTAGCCATTGTCTTATCCTATTGGCAGAAATTAGTTCCCTATCGTTGAATAAAAACGCGATAGGTTAAAATTAGTTCGTTTGAAACGTTTTAATTAGATTCGTTCCAGCTTACTGGTTAAGATTAGCTATATAAAAAAATAAAAGAAGTGAAATTTAGTTTACTTATATTCTAAATTGGAATAACACTGCATTTCATCCAAAGTTGTAAGGAATAACATGACATCCTTTAAAGGTACTGACAATTACATCGCATCAAACGAATTACAGTTGGCCGTTAATGCTGCGGCAACACTCGAACGCCCATTACTTATAAAGGGTGAGCCTGGTACAGGTAAAACAATGCTAGCGGAAGAGTTGGCTAAAAGTTTAGATACTGAGTTAATCGCATGGCATATTAAATCGACAACTAAAGCCCAACAAGGTTTATATGAATATGATGCCGTTTCTCGATTGCGTGATAGTCAATTAGGCGATGAAAAGGTGCATGATATTGGTAATTATATTATCAAAGGAAAGTTGTGGCAGGCATTTACAGCGGGTAAAAGGCCTATTTTATTGATCGATGAAATTGATAAGGCAGACATAGAATTTCCAAACGATTTACTATTAGAACTCGATAAAATGGAATTTTTTGTCTACGAGACTCAAGAACGTGTAGTTGCTAAGCAAAGACCAATCGTTATCATTACTTCGAATAATGAAAAAGAATTACCAGACGCATTTCTTCGTCGTTGTTTTTTCCACTATATTCAATTTCCAGATGCACAAGAAATGCGCGACATTGTTAACGTACATTTTCCTAATATCAAGAAACAATTATTAGATGAGGCATTAACTTCTTTCTTTGATTTACGAGAAGTTCCGGGCTTAAAGAAAAAGCCATCAACTTCTGAGTTGATAGACTGGCTGAAATTGTTGCTAGCAGAAGATATTGATGCAGCTACATTACACGACGCGAGACAAACTAAAGCAATCCCCCCATTGCATGGTGCGCTGTTGAAGAACGAACAAGACGTACATTTGTTTGAGAAGTTAGCCTTTATTCATCGTCGCAATAACTAGTGGCTGAATAGTTATGCTAATTGGATTTTTTCTGAAACTGAGAGAATACCGTGTCCCATGTACCATACGCGAGTTGCTAGACTTGCTCAAAGCGATGGAGCAAGGAGTTGTATTTGCGAGTATTGATGATTTTTACACCATAAGCCGCGTTGTTTTGGTCAAAGATGAAGCATTTTTTGACCGCTTTGATCGCGCATTTGCTGACTATTTTAAAGGTGTTGCAGATGTCGAACTGGACCTGTCGAACATCCCAGATGAATGGTTAATGTCACAATTGACAAAAACATTATCTGAGGAGGAAAAAGCCAAAATTGAGTCCTTAGGTGGGTTTGAGAAGTTGATGGAAACATTGGCGGAACGTCTAAAAGAACAGAAAAAACGCCATCAAGGTGGTAATAAATGGATTGGCACAGGAGGGACGTCACCTTTTGGTGCTGACGGTTATAACCCAGAGGGCGTTCGCATTGGTCAACAGGAATCTCGGCACAGAAGGGCGGTGAAAGTTTGGGATAAAAGGCAATTCAGGAACTTAGATAGTCAAGTTGAATTGGGGACGCGAAACATGAAAATCGCGTTAAGAAAGCTACGAAAGTTTGCTCGTACTGGTGCTAGTCAGGAACTAGATATAGATCACACTATAAACGCGACTGCAAAAAATGCTGGCTATCTTGATTTACACATGAAACCTGAGCGACACAATGCAATAAAACTATTGATGTTTTTTGATGTGGGCGGTTCGATGGACGATCACATCAAAATTTGTGAACAGCTATTTTCTGCCGTGCATACCGAATTCAAGCATCTTGAGTTTTTCTATTTTCACAATTGTGTTTACGAACAAGTGTGGCGTGATAATGCACGTCGTCATCAGGAAGGCATTGATCTGTTTCAGGTGTTACACACTTACAGTCGTGATTACAAAGTTATTTTTGTAGGGGATGCTACGATGGGTCCTTATGAAATCACTTATCCTGGAGGGAGCGTTGAACACTGGAACCAAGAGGCAGGAAGCGTTTGGATGCAACGAATATTGAGCCACTTTGATAAGTGTATTTGGTTAAACCCTCAACCTGTAGATGCCTGGCAATATTATCCATCCATTTCGTTAATGAGTAAAATCGTTGGACAGCAAATGTATCCGATGACGCTTGATGGGTTATCTGAAGGCATTAAGGCGTTAATGTAAAGAATAGAAAAGGAAACTTGCGATTGAAAACTCAAGACGCTGACAGCAAATGCTTAACAGCTGAAGAAACAAGGGAAGTACTCACGCCATTTGCGTTTAAAATTGACGAGTCACTATTTGGTATTCCATTGTCAAAACCGTGGAAACGACTCATCGCAATATTAGCCGACCTGTTCCTCGTGTTATTGCTTACTGAAACTCCCGGAGAGCTCTTAGCGATTGTCATAGCGATTATTTTCTTCCGGTTGGGTAATCGAAAGCGGACTGAAACTTTAGGAAAAAACTACGGACTGAGGCGTCGCATGATGCGATTCATAGGGGCGTTTATTATCTTTATTTTACTGATCTCAACTTTACCTCGGTTGTTCGATAAAGGGGCTGAATTAATCAATGGTGAAGAGGGCAAATCAACGTCATCGATAACGATTGAGGTCGAAGCGCCAGATAAAGCGACTGAAAACAAACGTGAGGTCGCAAGTGTGATTGACGACAGTATGACGAAGCAAGAGGGGGGCTACTTAGGCATTGATTGGCTAAAAGGAGTCATTCACGATCTCGGATTGAGCTTTGGTTGGGCTGCTGTTTATTTCACTATATTTACTGCACTGTGGGAAGGGCAAACTCCGGGTAAGCGCTTAATGGGAATTAGAGTATTACAGCTCGATGGCACACCACTGTCTATTTCTGATAGTTTTGGACGTTACGGTGGTTATGGTGCCGGTTTAGCAACTGGGTTATTGGGTTTCATGCAGGTTCTTTGGGATCCAAATCGCCAAGCCATTCACGATAAGATCTCAGCAACTATCGTGGTAGACGCACATATAAAAATTAATTGGAAAACCAAGTAAACAAAAATATTACGTCATAATTCAAACAAACAATAAGAGAAAACACATGATTAGACATATTACATTATGGATTACAGCGAGTTTACTGCTGATAAGCCAATACGCACATGCGGGTGACAAAGAACTAGCACCACAATTACAGGTATTTGCACCATACCTAGGTACATGGCAGTCAACATTTGATACACCAGCAGGAAAACCGCCCGTGGTTGATGTGTCCATGTGGGAGCGTCATTTAAATGGAAATGCAATCAGAACATTACATTCAATTAATGACGGTGAGTATGGTGGTGAGTCAATTATCTTTTTTGATAAAAATCGTAATTCTTTAGTGTTTTATTACTTTACGACCGCTGAATTTTTTACCACTGGCACGATCGAAATGGTAAGCGATACAAGTTTTGTCGCCTATGAAGATGTAGAAGGGAATGCTGACGGTATTACAAAAGTTAAGTCAGTAAGTGAAATGTCATCTGAAAAGATGACCGTTTCTACGTCATATTTGAAGAAAGGGAAATGGACAGAGCCAGAGCGTCGTGTATACACGCGCAGTAGCAAATCTGTCATATTCAAATAATTCTAACCTTCAATGACTAATGAGACTGGGCGCCAATATACTTTTCGATAATTGTCTGGTCTCGTTTATCTGCCAAAAATGCCGCTAAAGCGTGATTGAATTCGTCGCGTAATTTTGCATTATGAAAACCAACGTATGCATCAACTGGTGGGATCAGGGCAAAATTTAACACTTTACTGGATACATTAGTATTCAGCCCTAGTTGCTCTTCATAATCTTTCAGATAATAGTAAAAAATATAATAATCAAGCACGACGACATCAACGCGGTCTGCCATAAGTAACGCTGGCAGTTTTGACATATCGTGGAATTCACGATAATAATTTTGTTTTGTCATTTCTATAAATTGCTCACCAAAATAACCTGTTGCCCCTTGAAATGTGGCTACACGTTGATTCTTAATGTCTGTGAGTTTTTCAAAACTGTATTGACGATGCTTTTTTGTGAAAACAGTGGGGCGATATTGAATAAAAGCGTCAGACAGATAGATGTTTTCTTTATCGGTTTCAAAAAATGTTGGTAAGAATAAGTCTGCTTGCTTGTTTAGGACCAATTGACGACCTCTTTTTAATGAGGCACACGTAATTTGCGTTTCAAAGCCTAAATTACTTAATACGGCTTTAGCAATGTCAATATCTATGCCCGATTGTGTTTTAGCAATCATATGTGGTGGCCCGTCATCACTCACCATGACAAGGCCTAGAGATTCTTGCGCGTAGGAAAAACTTGCTATGAAACAAAACAAGCTAGCCACCAATGGTTGTAACAACCATTGGTGGCTAGCTTGAAATTTATCAAAGAAGTGTAGTGCTGGCAAAAACGCTCCTCAAACGAGAGAATTATCTACTTCATCCACGCATAACTGATTTTAGTGAAAAACGTTCGTTCTTTTCGCTCTAAACCATTGAGAAAGTCATCTTGTACATTGCTGTCTGAATAGCCTAAGAAAAATACGGTTTGTGGATTCACTTTATAAGCATAGATCAGCTGAGTTGATAAATCTTTATTGGTTTTTGAAACGCCAATAAATGGATTGTTATCGGGATTTCTTTCGATATCGCTATGTACTAAATTAAGCTTCAAATAACTTTTAACGTCAAATTGATAGGTAAGTCTAAGCTCGTTCAGTGCAGCCTTATAGACATATTCAGCGCTCGCGTTTTGATGAGGTTTTGCATCTAATTGGCTGGAAGTAAAGAAATAATCTAACTCCAAATGTTTAGTTACATTGTAAGTGATATTTAGATCAAGCTTATAATGGTCGCCTAAACGATTATTTGAGTAGTCAATACGATCTCCCCACTCATATTTAAAATGCGTGTACAAATCAGCACGTGGCTGTAATGAGCCGTAGATATACATTGAATCTTGCTCGAACAATGTCGTGTTGTCATCGATGCTTAGCACTGATTCATCGTGGCGTAATCCTACTTTATCGGTACGATAAACATAATATTCGAAATAGGATAACATTGGCCCGTCAACGCCAATACCAGCTGCATAGGTTTTCTCGAGTAATTCACCTTGCTCATTGTGTTTGATGTGCCACTCGCCATACAAGGCTGTTTCTGTCCACCAACTGGCTTCATCCCCGTAAAAATAGTGCTCTACAATTGCTTCAGAAACTTCATAGTCGGCTCTTGGCATAAAGCCTAAATCAGCACGGAAATCTGTGCCAATCTGCTCATGGTTTAACGCTATGTTCCAATACTCAGATTCATGCAAGAATCCGAGTTTCATTGCTTGATCGGTAAAGCTACCATCTTTTTTAGTACGTAATACTTGTTCGGAGAAGTCACAATCGGCAAAATTACAATCTACATCGTCTGGTGCTTCACACGCGCCTTCACCTTCAGCGTAACAAAAATCTTTGAATAACGTTGATGGGTATTTTGATTCTGAGCTTAATAGTTGTGCGGTGACGCTATTGGACTCATCAAGTTTGTATTTGGTATCTAAGCCGAACACGTAATTGTGATATTCGTCAGCTTGTCTAAAGGTTCCAATGGTACCAATTGACCAGTCTTCATTAGCATCATAGCGATATCGCACTGAACCTGAATGACTTTCTATTCCTAAGCTGGCGATGTCTGAGCTTGTATTACCCGGTACTATAAAATTTGTTTCAGTGTCATGAGATACGAATATACCGTAGCTGTGTTTATCTTCAGTGCCTGTTAATTTAGCGCCGTAGTCAGGGTCTGCGATGTTTCGTGTATAAACCAAATCGTAGTTAGAACTAAAGTAGTCACTATTTTCTAGGAAAAATGGACGCTTTTCTTCAAAAAACAATGAAAAAGTCTTATTGATACTCAACTGGCCTGCATCTGACTCTACGGTTGAAAAATCAGGGTTTAGCGTTAGATTGAGTAAGGTATTTGAGTTAATGCCCCAACGTAAGTCTAAGCTGGCTTCAATATCATTTTTACTTTGCCAGTCTTGATCAGTGTAAACATTTCTGGTTTCGTGACGGTTTGCCACAAGCGCAGGGGTTAACATAATATTTTCCCCTACTTGAGCTTGTTCAAATCCCTCAAGTACTGGATATTGGCATAACCAGCATGCGTCGTCTCTGTTCAGCGGTACGTGTGATATACGTAGTCGGTTGTCGCGCGGGTACATGCGCAATAACTCAAATGCCCATTGCTTTGTTTCATTTTCGGCATCAAAGTTTAAAATGCGGTAGGGAATGGCGATCTCAACTTGAAAGCCTTTTTCGGTAATTTTACCGTAGGATTCCCATATGCCATCCCATGCAGTGTTTGACTCGCCCGTCATTACATTCTTGATGCTGTCGTTTTGAACGCCTAGGGCATTAACGAAGAATTCGTAGTTGAGTCGACGGTGGTTAAATGTATCGAGTTTAATGCCTACAATATCATCGCCCCATTTAGTATCACGGTCACCTAAAAAACTCTGAATTTTTGAAGGGTCAGGATCGTCCGCGATAAATGCGATGTATATGTACTCACCATTTTCGATGAGCATAGCGGTTGTTTTTACCGGGCTAGGCGTGTTTTCAAAGGGATCATTGACAAGGTTTAAGTCAAATTTGATTGCATCCTGCCACAATGCGTCATTGAGTTCACCGTCGATAACAGCTGATTGCGTCGTGCTTGGTGCTTGGTATCGTGTATGTTTGTCTGGTGTTTGCGCAAATGACGTCTGATGCGTAGACAGTATGGCGAGCAAAGAAGCTACAGCGCTATACTTCTTGATTAGAGACATCTCTTCTCCGTACTAAATTATTGTTATTAGTTTCCTTTGGCGGGATTGTGTCAGAGATTTGGTTGTAATACAATTTTTAGTGTTAACTATTTGTTAATGTCGCAGTTTTATTTCAGAAATCTAACTGCGACATGAAACGGAAAGGGAGCCGCTATTTCATCCAAGCATAACTAACCTTCATAAAAACGGTGCGTTGGTCTTGTTCAATATCACTAAACCTTTCACTACCACCGTAATGATCGGAATATCCTAAGTAGAATACCGTTTGTGGGTTTATCTTATAAGCATAAAGTAATTCTGTTGCCAAATTCTTACGGTAACGGTCTATTTCATGCGGTGCCTGATATATATAATTATTTGGATTACGGCTGGTGTTGTTATAAATGATGCTTAAGCGCAAAAAACTCTTCACATTAAATTGATAGGTTGTGCGCCAATCAAATAAACGCGCAATAAAAACATTGGCGTTGTCGGCATCAAGCTGTCGGTATGTTTGTTTTAACTTAAATTCAAGGTGTTGATTTACGTTCCAGTTTATTGAGGTATTTAGTTGGGTTAGCTCGCCTAATCTATTGTTGCGATAATCAATGGCGTCGCCAAATTTTACACTAGCATGTAAGTTTAGGCCGAGCGCCGGTTTAATGCTGCCTGACAGGTTGAATTGTTTTTCCGTAAACAGGGTAGTATTCCCCTTGATTGCTAAGTCGCTACCGTCGATACGACTGCCAACCAAATCTCGGTGAGAAAAAGCGACGCGTAGATGAGAGTTCATTTTAGCGTTGATTTGTGCACTAATATCAAACTCTTTTTCGATGAGTTCACCATTATCGTTATGGGTGATATCCCAGTCCGAATAAATCTTAAATTTATTCCAAAATTTTCCCGGTTGTGCATACCATTTACGTTCGCCACCAACAACAAATTTGTTGTAATCGACTTGCGTCATAAAACCTAAATCGCCACGAAAGCCACTATTTATCTTGTCGTAACTAACGCGATAGTCCCAATCGCTATCGCTGTGATAATAGCCTGCGCGTAGCGCATTCCCGCTAAAAGGCTTATCCATTTTTGTACGCAGCACTCGTTCATTAAATTCGCAATCATCGAAACCACACGCTATTTCATTGGGTGATCTACAGGCATCTGATTCGTCTGATTCACAAAATTGTTTAAACAAGTCAATTGGGTAATCAGTTGATGAATACAGTGATTGAAATTTGATGACATCAGATGTGGTAAGTCGTTTCCGCGCATCAATACCATGCACAACGTTGTCATAGCCTTCAGACTGACGAAGGGTGGATATCCAGCCAAATGTAGTGTTTTCATCGTAATTGAATCGGTAGCGAATTGCAGCAGCTTGTGAAGTATCATCAATTGTGGCTACAGATGAACTGCGGTTGCCCGGGATCAGTATATTAGTAGATTCATCGTCGGTGATAAACACGCCTAATGCGTGGTCACCTTGTCGGCCAGTCAGTTTCGCGCCATAACCCGGTGCATTAATATTGCGGGTATAAACAAGGTTAAAGTTAGTATCAAAATAATCTGCATTGTCGAGGAAGAAAGGTCTTTTTTCTTCATTGAATAAGGCAAAGTTATTATTAATGTCTAGCTGGGCACTGTCTGTTTCTATGGTTGAAAAATCGGGATTAATGGTCGCGTTGAGTAAGATGTCAGGAGTGATCCCCCAACGTACGTCTAAACTTGCTTCACTGTTATTGCTGCGCTCCCATTTATTGTCTGCGTTAAGGGATTCACTGACGCCTGTGACTAATGATGGCGTGACGATAAGATTGTCACCTTGTTTAGCGCCTTCAAATCCCGTCGCTGTAACGAGTTGGCAAATTTCACAATTATTGTTTCGATCAAGGTATATATTTGACAGCCTCAGGCGCTCGTCTCGTGGGTAAATTCGAAGCAGCTCAATTCCCCAGTCTTGTGGTGATGATGACTCTGCAAAATTAAGCATGCGATAAGGTAATGCCATTTCGACGACATATCCTTTATCGTTAATCTGGCCTGCTGCATGCCATATCCCATCCCAAGCATCACTTTCTTTTTTAGTGACTTCATTTTCGATGCCGTCAATTTTGACGCCCAGTGGATTAACTAAGAATCGATATGCGCTACGTTGGTCATTGTAGGTGTCTATTTTTATGCCTACGGTATCATCACCCCAAGCTTTATCTCTATCTCGCAAAAAAGCACGGATTTCTTCAGGGTGAGGATCTTCGGCCATAAATGCGATGTTAAGCGCGGAGCCATCATCAAAAATCAACGCCTCGGTGTATACCGGACTAACAATATTGTTATAGGGGCGCGTTACATTGTTAATGAGAATTTTCTTTGCGTTTTGCCATTCCGAAGCATTGATTTCGCCGTCTACTTCGACTTGATTATCTAGTCTGGGAATCGCCAATTGAACTGGAAAACTATCAGGGGAGTTGTAGCTATTGAACGCCAATGCCTGAGGGATAGTTGCGGACAAAATTGTAACAAGTGTTATTAATGACGATTTAACTCGCTTCATGCGGGCGATACCTCTATGTCATTGTTTTAATATGATGAACGAAATAGCTATGCTAAAAAAACAGCCTTAAGAGTCAATGTATTTACGATAACTGACATCGTTGATAAGACTAAATGAAACAAATTGCAAACAATTGATAACATGTTAACAAAGCCTTTCGATGGATAAACATGTAACCACGGTAAGAAAAAGCGTTTTATTCAACGGTTGATACGCATATAATTTCTAACACTCAATAGATTGGATAGAGGTAATGTAGTGATATTTTCCTGGCTGGATGTATTAGCAGTGGTTTGTTTTTTTGTATCTTGGTCTGGTTATACGTGGTTTGCACGTAAAAAGGCGAAAACGACTGATTGCATAGCGCGTTCATTGCATCAACATCGCATTCATTGGATGTATGAGCTGATGACGCGTGACATTCGAGTAGGGGACGCGGCATTACTCGCAAATCTTGAACGAAATATTGCGTTTTTTGCTTCAACTACATTACTGGTAATTGCGGGTGTTTTGACATTATTCGCGCAAGTCGAGAAGCTCGAAGAAGTTATCGCCTCGATTCCTTTTGCTGCTGATCCCCAACATGATCTGATTCAAATAAAACTTGGCTTGCTTGCTTTTATTTTTGTGCTGTCTTTTTTTCAATTTACTTGGTCAATGCGCCAGTATGGCTTTTTAAATGTAATGGTTGGTGCTGCACCAATAGATGAACCAGGTACTGATGAGGGCTTACGAAAGTATGCCAAACAAATGGCAGTTGTTCAGGATCAAGCTGCGCATTCGTATAACTATGGTTTGCGTTCATATTATTTCTCTATGGCAGCGCTGGGATGGTTTTTTCACCCGGTTTTGCTCATTGTAATGAGCCTCTTTATAGTTCACACACTTTATGTGCGTGAATTCAAATCGAAAGCCGTTAGAGCAATCACGGCTGGGCAAGGCTTGCTAAAAGCCAGTCGTTCAAAAAAGTATGACAATGAAGACTAACGTACACAAACATCAATATGCGGATTTAAAGCCGACTGATTTTGATAAATTTGACTGTGTCAAAATATCGCCAATTATATATCTCGCGCTGATGTTTGTACTGAAGGCATATTTAGTTTGGATATTAACCGTTACTAATATGCAAGATCGGGCTAGCATTATTCAATTTTTCTACCCTGATAAATGGGTATTTTTCGTTAATCTTGCTTCTGGTGCAGTTGGCATACTGGCACTTGTTGTGCTTACCTTAAGGCGACCAGATACTGCGCAATGGGTGAAATGGTTATGGCAAAGGTACAATTTACTAATAGTTTTTGCCCTAATTTTTGACTTATTGATAAATATTGCGGCAGTCTGGTTATGGAGTATAGGCAATTATCAATGGATTTTAACGACGTCAATCATTGCAGTACTTATCACGATTTGCTTATATAAGAGCAAACGCGTCAACATTAATTTGCAAGAATTTCCCGAAAAGCTACCTGAGTAGCTTGCGAGCAGGTGTTTAATTTAGAAAGGTCAACATGACAGATAAAGTAGAAGAACGACTAGTAGTACTCGATACGGAAACCACTGGTATTAACCCTAGAGAAGGGCATCGTATTGTAGAAATTGGTTGCGTTGAACTGATCAATCGCCAGTTAACGGGACGAACGTATCATGCTTATATAAATCCATTGTTTGAAATGGAACAGGAAGTAATCGATGTCCATGGATTAACCAATGAGTTTTTACGTGATAAGCCTTTGTTTGATCAGGTTGCCGACGAGTTTATTGATTTCATAAAGGGGGCAGAACTCATTATTCATAACGCGAAATTCGACGTTGGCTTTATGGATCATGAGTTTGGTATGGTTCCTCGTGGGTTACCAAAAACCGAAGACATTTGTACGGTTACCGATACCTTAAAAGTGTCAAAGGACGAGTTTGGGTCACCTAAAACACTTGATTATTTGGCTAAATTTTACCGCGTTGATGGCCTTATTGACCGTACCTACCACGGCGCATTAATCGATGCCCAGTTGCTAGCGTTTGTTTACATTGAAATGACACGTAAGCAATCGGCATTGAATCTTTCTGTTGGGGATGGTGGGGCTGACGGCGCAGATGCCAATGCCATTCGCCGCTTACCCGAAAATAGAGAAGCATTAAAGATTGTGCATGCTACTGCCGATGAATTAGAAAAGCACAAAGAAAGATTGGCAATTATTGCTGAGAAGGGGAGTTCGCCATTATGGGGCGAGTAGCGAAAAAAATTGGCGTTGGTATGGCTGTATTACTGTCGGCTATGTTAGTGACAGCGCAAGAGACAGAAGTGAAATATTATGAGGACACTAATGTCACCAATCAAATTCCGTTTTTTGAGAATCGATTTCGTATCGATGCTGAACTTGATGAGATAACCCTCATCTTTTATCGCCGCAGCGGTTCCACACCTATCATCCTTGTACGTCCTGATGGCAGCAAATTACGTATCAACAATTTACCCGATGACGGGAAAGTTGAGTGGTTTGACGATCGGACATTTGACATGATTAGAATTCGTCAACCTATGCCAGGACCCTGGCAAGCAGTAGGCGAGATCTTACCGAATAGTCAAATCATGGTGGTTTCTGACGTTATGCTTAAGGTGGATCCGCTTCCTGAACTCGTCATGTCAGGAGAGACGCTCAAAGTAGTAGCGCAGGTTTTAAACGGTGATAAGGTTATTGATGATCCTCTGTTTAACGCTGTTATTCATTTAGATATCGACTTTTTCAGTACCAATAACTCAAATTACGATAATTTTGGTTCTGATAATGTGCAAATAGGTTCTTTTAGAGATGATGGCTATGAATTAGATGAATATGCGCGTGATGGCATATTTACCGCGGAATTTGAACTGAATTTCGCTGCTGGTGAATGGGTACCTGTTTATAGCGTTAAAATGCCTATGGCGACAAGGGAATTACGTCAGCAGCCAGTGATTATTCAGCCTAACCCTATCACGCTTAGCGTGGAGACGACCACTGACGAGCTTTCAAGCCATAAGCTAAACATTCAAATCAATGAAGAATTAGTGTTGCCAGACACACTTGTATTTCAAGGCAGGATCACATTTCCGGATAAACAAACCGAACCGTTCTCTATTACAACAGGAACAGGCGCAGTGCGATTAAAGGAGATAGGTTATACAGAACCTGGTATTCATCGTGTTGTCTTAAATGCGTTTGGCCAAACTGTAGATGGAAGGGAGTTTAGGTTGGTTGTACCTGAGTACGCATTTAATGTGGAGCGTGTTGGTGGTCCATTGGTGCCAACATTGGATGAAAATGGTGAAATTGTTGCTGAGGGTGAAGAAGCTAGTAATATTGAGTCGCTTAAGAATGAAATAGAAGCCAATCAGCAAGCCCTGGAAGAGGCCTTAGCCGCTGCAAGAGAAATGCAGATTGCCAAAGCAGAAGAAAAAAAGTGGCAAAACATCACATTAATCGTAGTTGGCAACATTATTATCGTGTTAATTGCGGCAGTTGCATTCTTTGTTTTAAGACGAAAACGTAAAAATTAGTGGTAAAACGCCGGACAATTGTTTTGTTTTTCGGCGTTTTGGTTGGTATTTGCGCATATGACATTAAGTTGAAAAAAAAGTGTTGACGCCATGGATTTCTAACCGTATTATTCACGCCGCTTTCAACGACAAGCTGTTGAAACAGTAAAGTGATATGCGGAGTGGTAGTTCAGTTGGTTAGAATACCGGCCTGTCACGCCGGGGGTCGCGGGTTCGAGTCCCGTCCACTCCGCCAATTCATTTTACAGTTTACATCTCTGCGGAGTGGTAGTTCAGTTGGTTAGAATACCGGCCTGTCACGCCGGGGGTCGCGGGTTCGAGTCCCGTCCACTCCGCCACTTGATGTAATGTTTGTTAGTTGAAATTAAGCGAAATATCGCGGAGTGGTAGTTCAGTTGGTTAGAATACCGGCCTGTCACGCCGGGGGTCGCGGGTTCGAGTCCCGTCCACTCCGCCAACATCGCTTAAATTTATAAGGGAAGCCTTTAAACTTACCGTAGTTTGATAATTGTTCAAATTACACCCATAGCGCGGAGTGGTAGTTCAGTTGGTTAGAATACCGGCCTGTCACGCCGGGGGTCGCGGGTTCGAGTCCCGTCCACTCCGCCAATTATCTTATATACCCTTTTCTTGTTAATATCTCACTACTTTTCTGAATAATTCATCGCCTTATGCAGTGCTTTACTTGCTATTTTGTTATCAACACTTTTTATCCTGAATAAACCCTGTCATGATAAGCTTCAGAGTTTTTGTATCTTTGACTTCGTTGATAACGCACAAGGTTTTTTATGAAACATGCAGTTTTAGTTTTATTGTTAGGTATAACCGCCTGCTCACACACCACACCAATTGAGCGAGGTAAGCAAAGTTTCCATACTAAAATTGGCGATGATGGCAGTAAAACTTTTATTTATGGCATAGAGCTATCGCCAGAAGTGATTAGAGATACACTAAAGAGCAAGCAGCGAGAACTAGAACATTCTACGCAAAGTCGTTCTCAAAGAGGTGAGCAAAGTAAACGCCAATCTCCGTCATCCCGACGTGGTTCAAACAACAACGTTTTCGGCTTAGATAAGAAATCATTGCAGCGCCAACTCGATTTGTTACTACAAAAAAATCAATACTGTCGGGAAGGGTATATCGAACTTGATAGCTTTATTGATAAGACAAGCGCACATTTTCGCGGTGAGTGTAATGATAGCGCGACAGAGGCCGATAGGAAAAAGTTCGCTCATTTAACACGTTAAGTTTCTATAGTTGCTATTCTGCAACTTCTGATAATTTTTTCTATACTGTCATTCATAGGACAATGATTGACAGTAACAGAATCATGAAATCACCCGTCAATATGGTCGATGTACCTGCTGAATATGACAAGCCCTTTCCAACGCCGCTCAAACTCAAGCTTGGCAAAACGGAGTTGCGCCGCTTAGGCGAATATTTCAATTTAACGAAGATTGGGGTGAACCATGAAGTAATAATGCCTGGCGGCATGTCTGCGTTACGTCACTGGCATACTGATTCAGATGAAATTGTGTTTATTCTACAAGGTGAGGCTGTCTTAAAAACAGAGAGCAAGTCAATTGTGATGCAACAAGGAAGCTGCGTTGGGTTTAAAGCGGGTGACGCTAATGGCCACCACTTAATTAACGAAAGCGAGGAAGTTTTAATTATCCTTGTTATCGGCAATCGTTCCGAGCACGATCAAGTAATTTATAGTGATGATGATCTACAGTGGATTAAAGACGGTAATCACTATGTTGCGGCCAAAAAAGATGGCACGCCATACAATTAGCCAGTATTAATTTATGTTGCTTTTAAAGCAAGCCGTCGCAGGTCTATTGACCCAAGGTGGTGAATACTCCAACCGCCAACTCAGCCCATATATAGCAAAATAAACTCAATAATACTGCAGCGATAAGCCACTTTTTACTCGGATTAATCCTGCTTAGTATCACGAAGGCAAAACCCGTTGTTAAACAAAGTAGTGCCATTACTACAAAGTCAGCAAGCTGCCAGTTAACCTCACTGGAATACTGGTTTGCAATTAAAGGAATGAGCAACACGAACAAAGTGCCCAGAGCAAGCCTTAAAAAATCGTGTTTTTTCAGTGCCAATTTACTTGAGATTTGTGCCATATTTCACCTTTAGATTATGAGAAAGTGTTGTTAACTACTTATCTTGGTAATCAAGTGTATTTGTTTAATGCTTTGTGCTCAAACGATTAAAGTATTTCGCCCTATCTATAGCTTGATTATTGCTAACATATCTTCGTTGTCTTCATCCATTCCAACTTCAACAAAACCAAAGCTTGAATAAAATGTTTTTGCCACTGGGTTGTTTGGATTATAGCAAATCTCAATTTCTTTGAGATTCTTGTCGGTGGTTATTTCTTCAATAGCTAATGCAAGCGCCTTTCTGCCACAGCCATTATTCTGGAATGCTTGGTCTATCATGAAGCGCCAAATAGAGACTTTAGTCGGTGTTTCGTAGACCCACATCAAAAATCCAACAGGTATGTTTTCTTGGTAAATGCCACGTGTGATATAGCCTTCGTTATAGAAAGACTCGACCAGCGACCACATATTGCATGCAACATATGCTTGTTGTTCCTCTGTGACATCTAAATCACAGATAGCTTCATAATTGTCCTTATTAACGTCACGCAATGAGATCATATAATATCCTAATTATTGTTTGTGTTTATGTAGTAAATTGAGGCAAATAATTGATAATCAATATTTTATAAATAATTTACGCATTATTTATTACTCCCTATATCGGCCAGTTAGCAAATTTCAAATTAACACCTGTAATTGCCTGTCTTTTGATTCATGTTATATTGAACTTTACGTTAAAGTTAACTTTAAATGGTTTGGATGGATATTTCTAAGGTTGCAAAATTGTCTGGCGTTCCTGCTTCCGCATTACGCTTTTATGAGGAAAAAGGATTGATTCACTCAATTGGTCGTCACGGGTTAAAACGCAACTTTGCGCCTAGTATAATACCAAGTGAAATAAATATTTGACCAGTTCAGAGCTATGTCAGGGAAGTTAGAACAAAGCAAATTGATGCTGTTGTAGTCATTCTCGGTTTTGTCTCCTGAGTCACTCTACCTCCTGCATCCATGCAGTCGTCCATCAAAGAAATTTGTGAAGTTATCACTTTCCTGACAAGCTCCCAAGGGCGAGTTTAAAAGGCTTATATGCTGCGTTATTGATTTTGATAAGGTTCCTACATGGATGTAGGACATTAGGGCAACGCAGGACGCAGTTGCCGAGAACTACCATTAACTGCAATCAATGCCTTGCCTCTAAGCCTTTTAACTCTCGCTGAATGATCAAATATTTAATTCAATTGGTATAATAGACAGGTTGGCGCTAATTGCTCTTGGTCAGCGTGCGGGCTTATCGCTGGACGAGATTGGTCAAATGCTCACTAAAAAAGGTGCAGATATAGACCGTGACTTGTTGATGAAAAAAGCAGATGAGTTTGAACAGAAAATCCGTGAATTGACTGCAATGAGAGATGGGCTCAGGCATGCGGCCAAATGCACCGCACCGAATCACTTTGAATGCCCGAAATTCATGCGCCTCGTGAGCTTAGCTGCGAAAAAGAAAAAAATAACTGCTTGATGTTAAATCTGTTTCACGCCTATCGAGTTGAGACTGTTTATCATGCTTTGTGGTATGACCAGTTGTGTTTTTTAAACAACTGTCTTAGTATGAATTAGACTTAATCTAATAAAATGCTAACGGAGTAACTCATGTTAAGTTACAAAGCACCACTCACTGATATTCAATTCCTGTTTAACGATGTTTTTAAATTTTATGATCATTTTGCACAGTTTCCTGAGTTTGAGGAAGCGACACCTGATCTGGTTGATGCCATTTTTCAAGAGTGTGCAAAATTTTGTGAGAATGAATTGCTCCCATTGAATCAATCAGGTGACAAAGAAGGTTGTCACTTTGAAAATGGGCAGGTATACACGCCTAAAGGGTTTAAAGAGGCGTATGACCAATACGTGGCGGGTGGCTGGCCAAGTTTGTCGCATGCTGTAGAGCACGGTGGGCAAGGGATGCCGCCTTCTCTAGGATTGGTGAAATCTGAATTGATGGGGACGTCAAACTGGTCTTGGACTATGTATCCAGGCTTGAGTCATGGCGCAATGAATACGCTAGAAACCCACGGTACAGATGAACAAAAAGCGATTTATCTGACAAAGTTAATTGAGGGTGTTTGGACGGGTACTATGTGCTTAACTGAGCCTCAATGTGGTACTGATTTAGGTCAAGTCAAAACAAAGGCTGTGCCGAATGGTGATGGGACCTACAATATTTCAGGTACTAAGATATTCATATCTGCCGGTGAACATGACTTAACTGAGAACATTATTCATATAGTGTTAGCGCGATTACCTGATGCACCAGAAGGTACCAAGGGGATTTCGTTGTTTATTGTTCCTAAAATGTCGGTCGACGCAGAAGGCAACATCCAAGCAACCAATGGTGTTACCTGTGGGTCTATTGAAGAAAAAATGGGGATTAAGGCGTCCTCTACAGCCGTGCTTAATTTTGATAATGCACAAGGGGTGTTGATAGGTCCTGAAAATAAAGGACTAGAATGTATGTTTACCTTCATGAACACGGCGCGTGTTGGTACAGCACTTCAAGGTGTTTGTGCTGCAGAACTTGCTTACCAAAATTCGCTTAACTATGCCAAAGAGCGGTTATCTATGCGCTCATTATCAGGTACTAAAAAGCCAGATTTAGTGGCTGATCCTATTATTGTTCACCCTGATGTACGTCGAATGCTTATGACGCAAAAAGCCTTTGTTGAAGGGGGGAGGGCGATGATTTACTACGCCGCCAAACTCGTAGACGTAATAGAGACCTCAAAAGACGAAAAAGCTAAAAAGCGTGCAGACTATCGATTAGGCTTTGTCACACCAATCTTAAAAGCATTTTTGACCGAAATAGGTAACGAGTGTGCAAGCGAAGGATTACAGATATTTGGTGGTCATGGCTACATAAAAGAGTGGGGAATGGAACAAATCGTCAGGGATGTACGTATAGCTACACTGTATGAAGGTACCACAGGCATTCAAGCGCTAGATTTATTGGGAAGAAAAATTCTGTTAAGTCGAGGAAAATCGTTGAAGAGTTTTACAATGGAGGTTCTGGCGTATTGTAAAGATCATAGTATGATTTCAAGTAACCCTCATAAGCGTCAAATGAATCGGTTTATTTGGCCACTCAGTAAGGCCATCGCTAACTGGCAGCAATATTCTTTGCGTATAGCGTTAAAAGCGAAAAAAGATCGTGATTTTGTTGGCTCGGCATCGGTTGATTATTTGATGTACTCTGGTTATATCATGATGGCCTATATGTGGGCGCAAATGGCACAAACATCATATGAGAAACTGGCTGGCGAAGTAGAAAATAGAGATTTTTACCGAGCAAAAATCAAAACAGCTGAGTTTTACTTTGAGCGATTATTACCGCGCACTAAATCACTTGCAGCAACTATGATGGCTGATCCTAAAACGTTAATGCAATTGGATGATGAGCTGTTATCATTCTTGTAGATTGGCCTTTCGCATCTAATCCGCGAACCCTTGAAGATAGAATGTAGTTAGGGTTCGCTATTTAATTTTGTTCTCTTTTGACTTGCAAGCTACTTTGGCAATTCCAACCAAAATTTAATCTAGGAAGTTGTCACTTAATTCGTTAATATCTCGCCTTTGTTTTTTGATTTTGTGAAGGTTATGTCCCGCGTCATTATAATTTTGTCGATCTTTATCGGCGCTTTTCTCTTATTTCAAGTGCAACCGTTAATCGCAAAAGTAATATTACCAAGGTTTGGCGGCGGCGCGGCCGTGTGGACTGCGAGTATGCTGTTCTTTCAGGCGATATTGTTTCTTGGCTACTTGTATGCGCATCTGTTGACGCGTTGGCTACCTCCTGTAAAACAATGGATTACACACACTTTATTGATTGTGTTTAGTCTATACTGGTTACCTATTGGTGTTAAAACAGACACTTTCTACCTGATAGATGGAGCACCAGCGTTATCTATTTTTGTCACGCTATTTTCTGCGGTTGGCGTGCCTTATTTTATCCTGTCGTCAACAGGTCCTATTGTACAGCGATGGTTAACTTACTTTCATACCCAAACGTTACCCTACCGATTGTACTCTGTATCTAACATTGCATCGCTATTAGCCCTAATTAGTTTTCCGTTTTTTGTTGTCCCGTACCTTACCAGTGAGCAGCAGCAGGGAACTTGGACAGTGGGCTACGGTGTATTTGCTTGCCTCATGTTGGTTCTTCTATTTTCATTTTGGCGAAACAAAGGCGAGATTATTTCTACAGCATTTACTACCGAGGCACAGGATTCCGACAAACAGCCATTACCTTCATCTATTATCGCGTTATGGTTGGTGTTATCAGCGATAGGCGTCGTACTGCTGGTGGCAACAACGAGTGCAATGACCCAAAACGTACCACCGGTACCTTTTTTGTGGATTTTACCGTTAAGCTTATATTTATTAACGTTTATTATCTGCTTTCACTCCAGTCATTGGTATGTGCGTTGGTATTGGTTAAGCTTTTTTATTTTGGGTGCCTTACTTGGAATTTTAATGCACTTTATCGGCTCGCAGTTTGACATCGTGTCGCAAGTTCTTATTTATTCCAGTATTTTATTTTCGGGTTGTATGATTTGTCATGGTGAGTTAACGCGCATTAAACCGGGGGCACAGCACTTAACTTTGTTTTATCTAATGATGTCACTTGGTGGCTTCTTAGGTAGCGTTATCGTCACGTTTGTCGCTCCTCAGATTTTCGATTATTTTCTAGAATATCCACTGGCACTTATTACCGTGCTTTTATTGATAGCACTATCAAACACAGTGAAATTTGGCGAGCAAAATGCTAAACAAGCATGGGTATCTGAAGTCGCGTTATGCGTTGGCGTGTTGCTTGCTGTTGGCTTTTCGTTGTTAAATCAGCAGTATGTAAAACGAGATGTATTTAGCGCACGTAACTTTTATGGTGCGCTTAGTGTTAAAGACGTCTCTGTTAACGGTAAAACCGAGCGACGCCTAATTGATGGAACAACATCACATGGTACGCAATATATTGATGCTGACGAAATACACATACCGTTAAGTTACTATCGAGCACAAACTGGTGGTGCAATTGCGTTTGAAGCATTGGCAGACAATGTAACTAATGCTGGCTTTATTGGCCTAGGCGCAGGTGCTTTAGCAGCTTATGGAAAAGAAGGTGACTCGTTCTACTTTTATGAACTTAACCCTGCGGTACTGTCAGCGGCGCAAACTTACTTTAGTTACTTACGTGAGAGCAGAGCAGAAACTCAATTTACATTAGGCGATGGCCGTGTCTCACTACAACGAGAGCTTGATTCAGCAGTAAAACGTAATTTTGATATATTGGTCATCGATGCATTTTCAGGCGATAGCATACCTCAGCATCTCATTACAATTGAGGCAGTGGCTTTATACTTAGAACATTTATCAGAGCAAGGAATTATCGCGTTCCATATTTCAAATACGCATTTGAATTTGAAACCCTTAATTGTCGGTATCGCAAAAGCGCTTAAGTTGGAAGCTGTGTATTTTAAAAAATCCGGCGACCAAACGGGTGAGCATGATACAGAGTGGATGTGGCTGACCAATAACAAGCACGCACTGTCACATACCAGTGTTATTCGATTCGGAGAACGTATACTCCCACATGAAGATGGCATTGTATGGACGGATGACTTTAGTCCGTTGTTGTCCGTACTTAAGTAAACGCTAGCTCCTAGCAGCAAATGGCGTAAAGCCAATTGCTGCTCAGTATTCACGTATTAAAAGTTATTGGTGTTACCAATTCCCTATGTTTTCCATGTCTATCCATGGCTGCTTAGGAGGTAAGGCTTCACCTTTTTGTAGTAGTTCAATTGAAATGCTATCGGGGGACTTTACGAATGCCATATGGCCGCAACGAGGTGGGCGATTGATCGTAATGCCTGCATCCATTAGTTTTTGACAAGTTTGGTAAATATCATCTACCTCAAAAGCGAGGTGACCAAAACTTCTGCCTACATTGTATTGCTCTTCTGATTCCCAATTGTGTGTTAATTCAATTTCTGCACCACCGTGTTCAGCCGCAAGAAAGATCAAGGTGAATTTTCCTGCTGGGACATCTTTACGTCGAACTTCGTGCAAACCTAATAGGTCGACGAAAAATGCAAGCGATTCTTCCACGT
Organism: Thalassotalea fusca; assembly: GCF_053485835.1. NCBI lineage: Bacteria > Pseudomonadati > Pseudomonadota > Gammaproteobacteria > Alteromonadales > Colwelliaceae > Thalassotalea > Thalassotalea fusca. Next base: position 35,410 of record NZ_JBQRUN010000011.1, on the reverse strand, counting down.
TAGATATTCTTATCATTGAGTGAAGAAATTTCATTAAGTACTCCTTTGGGGACTGTATATAAATGCTTTTTTGAATAGCCACTGTATAGGTTTGTCCTTTGAGGTTAATATTCAAGGTACATCTGACAAATTGCTTAAATAAAGTTTCACTATTCAATAACTGATAGTCATGTTTAGATTTTTTGGAAATATGACTAACAATTGCGCTTACGTCTCGGGAATTGAGTATTCGATTAGCTCCTCAACATACTTATAATCATCTTGGATTTGCGTTAGCTTAATGAAATTTTTAATTGCTGGCGCATACCAATATATTTCTTCTGTGTCAGCACTATAACCTCTCGAATTTGTAATTTTACCTTTGTATCTAATGGTGTAAGCCATAAAGTTTCCAGCCGCTACTTTTTCTTGTTTGAAAGATAGCACTTGGGCTACTTGGCTGGTTTTGCCATCTGTACCATCTTGGCTTTGCCAGTGTTGTTCGTACGTCCATTTTTTCCCTACTTTTAGCGGCCAGTGGTATCGAGGAGTAGTGCTTTGATTGGGCGCAATCACATCTGTTAATAGAATTGAATGGTCGCCACTTTTTAAATGTAAGGCACCGTCAACACTCACTATTTCTTTGGTGTCTGTTCCTTTGGCACGTATTTCACCTTTAGACGTCACCCCTCTGTATTTCCAAATCCATTTTTCACCAACCTTATAATCTTCAAGTATTGGTTGCTGATGAGCTGCTTGTTGCGTAGCAACGGCATGGGCACTAAATGCCGTAAGTAAAACAAATATTACAGTGTGACTTTTCACTTTAAATTCTCCTTGTTCAGATTAAATCTATTCAAATTATAGTGGCAGTGTTCTTTGTGGATTTTGTGGCAAATCGACGCCTGCTAATTTAATGATTGCAGGGAAAAATGCATGACTAATACATGATTTTTAGTGACTTTTTGTGACATCTGATGGAATCCTTCTATTATTTGGCAGAACTGGAGATAAATTCTAGATCTATGTTTTACTAATAAGGAACATCGTGTGAATAGAAACACGCTTTATATAGGTAAAATCAATATTGTATGGTCAGTCAATTGATAAGTATGGTAAATAGGACAAATAGATTGACTTTGATGACGGTTAAGTGATTGTATAATTGCATAATGAAAAACATGGAGATTATTTTTCGTGTAAGTTGTCGAGGTACTAAATTGAGATTTGTTGTTGTATTACTAGTCTTATTTTCATGTTCACTAAGAGCAGAGCAATTACACTTTGTAGCAGAAGATCTTCCGCCTTATCATTTCATAGACAAATTTGGTCAAACTCAAGGTGTATTAGTCGATATAGTTAAAGCCGTTGCCAAACAAGCGAAAATTGAATATACCATCGAACTATACCCTTTTGCTCGCGCATTCAATCTACTTAAAGCCAAACCTAATGTATTAATGTTTTCACTACTTAAAAGCCCAAGTAGAGAAGAACAATTTATTTGGCTTGGGAATATTTTTCATAATGCCGCCTACTTAGTAGCACTAAAAGGCAGTAAGCCTCAGTTAGCTAATCTAGAGGAAGCTAAAGCTTACACAGTAGGAACGATTCGAGGCTATTATAGTGAAGTATACCTTCGAGAAGCTGGCTTTGAAGAGGGAGTAAATTTGTCGCTAAGTGTTAGGTACCAAGAATTATGGCAGATGCTATTTAACAATCGTATCGACTTTGTCTTAACGAATACGCTTTCTTTAAATAGCGAATTAAATAAATTGGGGCTCGATGTAATACGTATCGAACGAACGCTTGAGTTGACTGACTTTCCATATGAATTGCATCTTGCTGCAAACCTGTCGCTTGCCCCGTCAACCGCTAATGCATTACAACAGGCGCTGATAACCATTAAAGCTAACGGTGAATATCAAAAGATTCTAAAACAGTGGGACATACACTAGGGTAGTGGTCTGGTTTTTTATTACAACCAGCATGTAGTGAGCCATAATAAAGAGGTCAAGCTTGAATTGGAACAAGGCTAGGATTAGATACGCCAACTTAATCTAGTGACATTGCACAAAGCGGTGTAACATTTAACAATTTGATTTTATTGAAATAAATTTTATTTTTTATCAGCAAAACAAAATTGTTGCTGTCTAACTAATATTCAATAATAATTGCTCGCTTTTTTTGTGAAGCAAATCGATGGTTGGCGCCCGGTCAACCCCGTTAATTGGAGTAAAACATGAGTGACTTATTAGGCATTGCCATCTTAATTTTATTTGGTGCCTTGTTTGCTATGTCAGAAATTTCCATTGCCGCTTCGCGGAAAATCAAGTTGAAAGTCATGGCTGATGAAGGCAATGATAAAGCTGAAGCTGTAATGCGTTTGCAAGAGCAACCAGGTAGCTTTTTCGCAATGATCCAAATTGCGCTCAATGCCATTGCTATTTTGGGCGGCATCATTGGCGAACAAACTCTGACTCCTTATACTGCTAGGCTCGTAGCGCTGGTATATTCTGGTCCATTGGCAGAACAAATTAGCTTTGTGTTATCTTTTTTAGCCATCACTTCGTTATTCATATTGTTTGCCGATTTATTGCCGAAACGCATTGCCATGATCATGCCAGAAGCTGTCGCCTCAAGAATCGTCGGCCTGATGAATGGCATCACCTATGCGCTTTCGCCATTTGTCATGTTTTTTAACAGCATCACAAATCTCGTGTTGCGTATTTTTAAGATGCCCACGGTTAGAGAGGATGTGGTCACTACTGAAGACATCGTCGCCATGATGGACGCAGGAGCCGAACATGGCTCATTGCAGCAACAGGAATACCAACTGTTGGGTAACGTGTTCGAATTAGAGGGGCGAACCTTGCCCACTGCTATGACTACACGAGACGCCATCATCTATTTTGATATCAAAGACGACAGTGCAACCATCAGCGCTAAGATATTAGAGCACCCACATAATTACTTCTTAGTATGTGACGGCCACTTGGATAAAGTCGTTGGCTCAGTCGAATCGAAACAGATTTTACGCCAATTGCTTAAGGGTGAATCTACTCACTTGAGTGACAGCATGATCCAAAAGGAACTTTTGTATTTACCCGAGACGCTAACCTTGTCGGAAGCCCTTAACGAATTTAAATCTGCGGGGCAGCCGTTTGCCTTAGTGGTAAATGAGTACGCTATGGTCGTAGGTCTTGTGACGTTAAAAGATTTGATGAGCAGTTTCATGGGGAATCTAGTCACCATCCACGGTGATGAGCAAATAGTTCAGCGTGATGCTAATTCTTGGTTAGTCGATGGTGTGACGCCGATAGTAGACTTAATGAAGCTACTAGACATCGCTGCATTTCCGAATGATAACCAGTATGAAACCCTTGCCGGATTCCTGATTTATACGTTAAAACGAATACCAAAACGCACTGATTACGTGATCCACGACGGATACAAATTCGAAGCCATAGACGTTGATGGCATCCGAGTCGAACAACTCTTAGTCACGCGCTTGACTGAACCTTCGGCAATAGCAAACGAAGACACGAATTTGGTACAGTAAGTTGTTTTAGCGCAACTTGTTTTTACGACTCACGCCATAACGCTTGCATGGCAGCAATGTTTTGTGACATTGCTGCCGAGTGAGAGGGTTTGTATGAACTAAACGGTTGCCTTTACTTGTTTACTTTGTCTTTAAGCACATAGATCTCGCCATCGAAACTGCCCTGTATTGTCAATCCTTGTCCCGCCAACTCTTTGAGGTAGTCGATATGATCTTGTGTGATATGCTGGCCCGGCACCAAGAGCGGAATGCCCGGTGGGTATGGAGTAACTAAACCGGCACAAATACGGTTGTTGCTCTTGCTGATAGGCACAGATTCGCGCTCGCCATAGAACGCGTCGCTTGGAATACAGGCTAGGTTTATAGCAGGTAAATTCTCAGGCAAGCGGGAGCGCCTCGTCGATTTTGATAGTTTCACCTTACCGCTGTCGAGTTTCTTCAAGGCATTATACAAACGAATGATCTTCGAACGCGTGCCCCCAAGTGTGAGTAAAACCAAAATGGTGCTGTGTGTGTATTTCTCTATCTCAAGGCCAATTTCGTCCAGCAGGAATTTATGAATATCTTTTAATGAATACGGCAACTCACTGATGTCGATGAGAATTTTTAACGGATCGTGTCCCATATTGTCATCGCTAAAGTGTGGGAATATTTTCATAAAATCTTGTTTACCAAGCACTTTAATATGTTTGAGTGATGCCATCTGTTGTTTAAATTCTTCCACGTGATTCAACAAGGCATTGAGCAATTTATAGCCTTCCATCTCCAATTGCTTCTGGCAGACATCGAGAGAGGCAATAAGCTGATATTTTGGCGATGTGCTGGCATAGATGCTATAAATTTCACGGAAAAAATCAGCATCGAAATCGGGATCATTTATATGAATATAAGACGCCTGAGAAAATGCTGACACCACTTTATGCGCTGAATGGGTAACATAGTCGGCTCCAGCATGAATGGCGGAATAATAGCGTAAGCTCGGGTGAAACAGCGAGTAAGCAAACCAAGCTTCATCGATAAACACCTTAATACCATGTTGATGAGCAAAATCTACCACTTGTTTCAGATCACTAAGCAGGCCATCGTAGGTGCAACCAGTGAGCACCAGCAATTTCGCATCGGTATTTTGTTCAATCGCAAGTTTAATGTCGGCTAATGACGGTGGTGCGAAAATGCCATATTTCGGATTTAAAATACTCGATAAATAGATAGGGAAACTGGCAGATTGCAGAATGCCATAGTGCACAGATTTGTGGCAATTACGGTCGATGATTACTTTATCCCCTTTGCGAAGTAGCGTTTGCAAAATAATCTTATTCGAGGTGGACGAGCCGTTCGTGACAAAATAGGTGCGCTTCACCTCAAACGTCGCGGCCGCCGATTCTTGGGCGCGGCCAATGGTGTTGGTACTGTCTGATAGTGAGCCTAACGAATCCACAGATACTGAGAGATCACCGACGAATACATTGCGGCCATAAAACTGATAAAAATCTTTGATATAAGGAGAGTTTCTAAAACTAGAACCGCCGCTATGACCTGGAGTGTGCCATGAATCGTTTGCTTCGCCAACGTAACGGCGATACGCTGTCCAGAAAGGGGTTTCTGCTCGGTCATCGAAGTCGTTGATCATATAGCCTAAAATCGCTTCAGGATCGGAAATTACTTCATCCTTGAAGAAGAAAGACTCGATTTCTTCTGATTCGTTGACGATTTCCAGCCCTTTTGTGTCGTCGCCAATTACATAAACCGGCAACTCGATACGTATTTCCTTTAGCTGCTCGATAAAGTGACTGTAAGTTCGTTCGCCAACCTTGTTGTGTACATCCCAACTCAGCACCACGGCCTGAATATCACCGTCTTCTTCCACAAATTCCAACGCTTGTTTCAGTTTGAGACATTCGATTATATCTATATGAATATCACTTCGTTCAAAATTAGGAATAGTGCTCGATAGATTCGTTGAAAGCTCATGCAAGGTGGCTGGGTCTTGCTCAATTAACAAGATACGAAATAAAGGTAACATAGGGCTATTCGCCATGAAATTTTTTAATACTCAGTAGCATAACCAAAGGATTGTAACTTGTGAAATTAATACTTTGAAAATGTTTCATTGATTATGCTATTTCACTTGCATGCTTGTACGTATGAATAGATTTTATTTACAAGGCTTGAAAACTAATTGAAACCAAAGCCCTGATACTCTTAGCTTAAAGAGCAGCAAGAAATAGGGAAGTTAATTGAGCAGGTTTGACAGGCAATAATTTCTTACACAGCGTTTTTGTCTTCGTTATTGGAAATATATAATCTGTTGGAATAATAAGGAGATAATATGAAAGTTTCTAATTGTTTATTCTATATACTTCTGTCCGGATGTCTTATCAGTATTTCTTCGTTAGCAAGCGAAATACATTTATCGGGAACATTAGTCGTCGTAAATAAAAAGGATGACACGGTTAACTTCATTGACCTAGAGAGCCGAAAAATCAAATTTACGCGTTCAACGTCTAAAGGGCCTCATGAATTAGCAATGAGTGCGGATGGACGTTTGGCTGTCGTCACAAATTATTCTGGCGGTAATAGTTTAACTGTTTTTGATGTTCAACAAGCTAAAAAGATAAAAACCATTGATTTGACTAATTACCCTTGGCCACATGGTGTAATGTTTTTGAACGACCAGCGAAGAGTGGCAGTATCTTCTGAAGGCTCCGATAGTGTAGTCATCGTTGATATTATTTTAGGTCAAATTACCAAGGTCATTGGTACTAAGCAAAAAGGCTCTCACATGGTGGCACTGCCTAAGTCTAGCAAACGCGTATATACCACCAATATGCATTCGAATACGGTATCAGAATTAGATGTTCATTCAGGTGCGTTGCTGCGAAAAATATCAACGCCTAATATACCTGAAGCTATCACGGTCAATAAAGAGGGGGCAGAGCTGTGGGTCGGGAGCAATGAAGATGGCTTGGTGACAGTATTTAATCTAACTAACAGTAAAGTGATTAAGCAATGGAGTGGTTATCGCTTTCCTTATAGAATTTTACTATCTAGTGATGAGCAGTTTGGCGCGATCCCTGACTATAGAAAAGATACGCTCGATATAATAGATATAAGAAACAAAGAGAAAGTGCACCAGATAGAATTTGATAGGGGAACTGGACCTAAAGGGCTAGTTTTTCATCTTGATGATCGTACTTTATTTTTATCTGCCTACGGCAAAGATAAGGTTTTGGTTATCGATACAAAATCAGGCGAAACGCTATTTGAATTGCCAACAGGAGGTGGGCCTGATGGTATTGGGTATTCGCCTTTGAAATTGCCAAAGTCTTATTTCTGATAGCAGGTGTTAACAAGTAGCGAACGGCAGTAGCCAAAACTGTCTATTTATCAGGGATTATTCTTGTTAAATGTCTACTGTTTATCAAGTTCTTATTATTTGGTTTGTTGGTGATTTTTAATTTAATCAATGGGTTATTGCGGTTTGGTGAAGATGTCTATACCGTTGGTAAATAACCTAGTGCTTGCTACTTCTAATCTAACGTGAATCCTTTAACCTGATATAAAAACGGTATATCCGTTTTGATGTTAAAGAGGGAAGTAAAGCATGTTAGCTTGGAAGGTAGTTGCTATTAATTTTATAGTTTTAGCGTTAGTTGGGTGTGTAAATGAAGATAAAAATAAAGATGATGCCCCATTGGGTAACATTGAAATATCCTGCGCTACACAACTCGATAAGAATGAATCTTTATGGCGAGTATTAAATTATCGTTATTTTTGGAATGACGAACTTGACCAAAGCACCAATCTATCGGATTTTGATTCTCTTGCTGCGCTAATTGAAGACGTAAAACGAAAAAATCCACAAGACCGTTTTACGAGTATTCAATTACCTGAAACTGGCAGCCTAGTCGATGCTATCGAAAATGGCAGTATGTTAGACAATGGGCTAACACTCACCTTTTCAAACGATAGGAGCGCAGTTTTAGCAAAACTAGTATGGCCTAATAGTCCGGCGAGTGAACTGGGGATCAAGCGTGGAAATAAGATTATTTCTATATCAGGTGTGTCTATTGCTGATCTACTTGCATCAGAAGAAGAACCACAAAAGACAATAATAGACCTATTGTATAATAGCAACGAAGTAGCCATACACTGGCAAGATCATAACAACGATGAGCATCACGGTGTACTTTCTCAGCGCCGTTTCGATTTGCAAACCGTGTTTCACAGTGAAGTCATTAACATAGAAGCTAGCAAAGTCGGTTATATGGTATTTTCAATGTTTTTGCCAACTTCTGTGCCTGAACTTAATAATGCTTTTGAGCTGTTTATTGATGCTGAGGTTGAGCACCTTATCATTGATCTGCGTGCCAATGGTGGAGGATGTTGTGTTGATGGCCTTGAGAGTCAGATTGCAGGAGATTACGTTATTGGTAATCTCGCGGGGCGAACAATATTTAACGACAATTTAAGTGACAGGAATAGTTCGTTTCTTTTCGGCTTAAATGACAGCATACCTGCTTTTAATATGAATTCAGTGACATTTCTTACCAGTAAGAATAGCGCTTCAGCAAGTGAAGGTTTGATATCGAAACTATCACCCTACATCGAAGTTAACACCGTTGGAGAGCAGACATATGGAAAAACAGCGGGACAAGCTATTCATAGTATCTGTGGAGAGACGGTGTACCTTACAGAATTTACTATTGAGAATGCTATTGGTGAGCGTATTCCGCCTGAAGGGCTTTCGCCAACATGTTACGTAGAAGACACTTTTAAACCTATATGGGGAGATCCTACCGACCCAGTATTGGCGGAAGCACTTTACCTATACAATAATGGATATTGCTCAAATTAAGTAATACAGGCTTGAAAGTAAAAGCGATTAAATGATGACATTTGCTACATAAGATTGGCGCTATTGGGTAGCGCCAATTTTTATTGTTTCTGGCTTGCTATCAGAGAAATAATTTTCAAAACAATCATTAAGTTAATCGAATGGGGTTTTCACAAAGCAGACTTATTCTGACTTTTCTTTAAACTCACACAAATCTTCAATAATACAAGCACCACATCTTGGTTTACGGGCAACACAGGTATAGCGGCCATGTAAAATTAGCCAGTGGTGTACGTCAACTTTGAATTCTTTGGGAACCACTTTGAGTAGTTTCTGTTCCACCTGATCAACATTTTTGCCTACAGCAAATTTGGTGCGGTTAGAGACACGATAGATATGAGTGTCAACTGCTATGGTAGGCCAGCCGAAAGCAGTGTTAAGCACTACATTAGCGGTTTTTCGACCAACGCCGGGTAGGGCTTCTAAAGCTGCGCGGTCTTCGGGAACTTCTCCACCATGTTTATCTACCAAGATTTGACAGGTTTTGATCGTGTTTTCTGCTTTGGTATTAAATAGGCCAATAGTTTTAATATAAGACTTTAGTTTTTCTAGCCCTAAATCAAGAATGGCTTGCGGTGTATTTGCTACTGGATATAACTTATCGGTTGCTTTGTTTACGCCAACATCTGTCGCTTGTGCTGAGAGCAATACAGCAATTAACAGTTCAAATGGCGTTGAAAAGTTTAGCTCTGTAGTTGGATGAGGGTTGTCGTCTCTTAATCGGGTAAGTATTTCAAGTCGCTTTTCTTTATTCATAGTATTTTTATTATATTTGTTATTAGACTAACACCTAATTGTCAAAATTAACGCGTACGCGTTCAATCGATTGTTCTTTTTTAGATTTTGGTTGCTTGTCTTTTAAGTAATTATCGATTGCGTTTTTACCCGCAATTAAAAAGCCCATTGCGATAAAGGCACCTGGCGGTAATATGGCAAGTAGAAACTGGCTATCAAGTTTGAATACCTCAATTGTTAATACGGTTGCCCAATCGCCAAATAGCAGCTCTGCACCATAGAATAAGGTACCCTGACCAAGTAGTTCGCGAATAGCACCTAACACGACAAGTACAAGCAAGAATCCAAGCCCCATCATGAAGCCGTCAAATGTTGCTAGGTTGACAGGATTTTTAGATGCATAAGCTTCTGCGCGGCCGATAATTGCACAATTGGTGACAATCAAAGGAAGAAAGATACCCAACGATTCGTATAGATCATAAGTAAATGCATTCATGAGCAACTGAACACAGGTGACGAATGCGGCAATTATTAACACAAAAATGGGAATACGAATTTCTTTTGGTACCCAATTTCTAATCGCTGATACAGTTGCATTGGAACATACCAGCACGAAGAGGGTTGCCAGTCCTAAACCGAGGGCATTGATAACGGTTGACGTTACGGCTAACAGCGGACACAAGCCAAGTAATTGTACTAATCCCGGGTTGTTTTTCCATAACCCTTGCCAAGTCAATTCTTTTAATTCATCGGAAATGTTCACGATTTACTCCGGCACAGTTGTTCATTAGCCAACAGGCTATCTTTGTGTTCATTAACATATAACACAGTGCGTTTTACCGTATTTACTACGGCTCTAGGGGTAATGGTCGCGCCAGTGAATTGATCAAATACGCCACCGTCTTTTCTAACTCCCCAACGCATATCTTTCTCACTTTCTACATGGTTGTCGGCAAAACTCAATATCCAATCATCTTTACGCAATTCAATCTTGTCACCTAAGCCTGGTGTTTCTTGGTGTTTTAGCGTTCGAACGCCCGAAACTGTTCCGTCTAATGTCATGGCAACAATCAAGTCTATGTTTCCATTATAGCCGTCAGGCGCTGATGTCGTAATTGCGATTGCTACGGGGTTGTCGTCTTTTTTAGCAATGTAATAAGTTTGTAGCTTGGAGCTGAATGATTGATCATTGAGTAAATGACAATCCTGATATAAATCATTGTTATGAGAACTCGGCTCAATAATACTTGCGAGTGTATTGAGCAGCTGCGCCTGTTCTTGTCGCTCTATGCGCGGTTGTGTGAGCAGGCTGATTATACCAACGATGGTTGTTGCAACAATGGCATAAATGGCAAGCAACATCGCATTTTTTTGAATGGCATCTTTCACGCTAACTCCTCTTAGTGTCCGTAAGTTCTAGGACGTGTGTATTGATCAATCAGTGGCGCAGCCATGTTGCACAATAACACTGCAAAAGCGACAGCATCTGGATAGCCGCCATATTTGCGAATGATAAATACTAGAAAGCCTGCGAGTGCACCGAAAATGATTCGTCCTTTCGTACTTGTAGCGCCAGAAACAGGATCTGTGATGATAAAAAAAGCCCCAAGCATTACTGCACCATTTAACCAATGGAACATCGTTGAAGCGTTGGTGTCAGGGCTGACCGTAAACGCAATTAACGTACAAACAAAAAGGCTGAACAAAAAACTCGCGGGCGTTGCAAGCGGAATTGCTTTTTTAGCTAACAGAATAATCCCACCTAATAAGAAGGCGCCATTTAGCCATTGCCATCCCACGCCAAAGTGGTCGCCAATAACCACAGATCGCATGCTTTCTTCGATAGTCTTACCTAGTGTTAAATTTGTTTTCACTGTATCAAGCGGTGTAGCCATAGTAACGCCATCAATGTGTGTTCTAAGCTGCTCTACCGAATAGCCTTCTCTTGTGAAATCTGAAAAAATAACATACAAGGTATCGATAAAACCTAGGTCGACATTCATTAGTGATAATGGTGGTTGCCAAGAAGTCATTTGCACCGGAAATGAAATAAGTAGCATCACATATCCTGCCATGGCCGGATTAAAAGGATTATGACCTAATCCACCGTATAGATGTTTGACAATTGCAATGGCAAACACAGTCCCTAATACAGATATCCACCACGGAGCGAGTGCAGGCAAACTAATACCTAATAATACCGCTGTCACTATTGTGCTTCCATCAAACAATTCATTGCTAATGGGGCGCTTACGTAAGGATAAGATTGAAAATTCCGTAAACAATGCAACGGTGATAGCAAGCGTTATATGGATGAGGTTGCCCCATCCAAAAAAGTACCATTGCGTTAATATTCCGGGAATGAGTGCGTAAATGACGAGCCGCATTAATGCAGACGTTTTACTTTGTACATGCTTATGAGGTGAACTTGCGATCCAAAATGTCATGACGTTATTCAGACTCTAATTGTTGTTTTTTAGCTTTAGCTTTTGCAATGGCAGCCGCTATCTTTTCTTGTTTTGTTCGGGCGACGCTCGCAACAGGCGATGGTTTCGTTGCCGACTTTTCTTCCAATGCTTCTTGTGAAGATGCCTTGGAAGTGTTTGTTGTAACAGTATTTTGCTTTTTGGCTTTAGCTTTTGCGATCGCTGCTGCTATTTTAGCTGATCGATCATCGGTATTTTTATTGGTCGATTCTGTAAGAGGTTCTTCAACGACTGCAGAGTTTTCTTGGACCTCTGTTACAGACTCGGCCTTTTGCAAGCTATCTTGGGATTCTGCTGGTTTGGACGCTTGTTTCTTTGTTTTGGCCTTAGCGACAGCAGCCGCAATTCTGTCGGCTTTCGTCTTCTTAACTGTTGTACTTTCTTCTGTGATTTCTTCTGTCGTATTGTTCAGTGCCTCATTTTCTTTTGATTCAGCACCAGAAGACTCTGTATTGGACAAGGCTTCACTGGCTTGTTTTTTCTTGGCTTTCGCTTTTGCCACTGCAGCCGACACTCGGTCTGATTTTTTTGGCGGTGGCGTTTGTTCAACGTCGTCAATCGCGGCGGCGTCATTGTTCTTAGCTAATTTTTTTGCTTTAGCTTTTGCCACTGCCGCAGACACTCGTTTTGACTTCGTTTCTTGATTTGTTGTTGCACTGCTGGCATCAGAAGCACTTACTTCAATAGATTGAGGCGTTTGCTCAACAGCGTCGGATTTTTGTGCTTTTTTAGCCTTCGCTCTAGCGATCGCATCTGAAACTTGTGCCTTTTTATCGTCTTTTACATCGTTGCTGTTGTTTTGCTCTACCTGCTCGCTTTGTTGTGCTTGTTTCTTTGCCTTAGCTCGTGCTATTGCGGCAGCTGCTTTTGATTTTGCAGTTGTTTCAGGTGCTTCGTCGCTAATACCTTGGTTCTTTTTCGCTTTAACGCGGGCTAGCGCGGCAGCAACAGCGGATTTCTCTTTAGTGCCTTCAGATGAGCCTGAATTCATGCGTGCTCTTCGCGCTTCAGACGCTCTACGTTGTTTTTCTTCGCGGGCTTTTTTCTCACGCTCTAGTCGTGCTTTTCTCGCTTCAAATCGTTGTTTCGCTTTTTCCGCTTTTACATCAGCCAACTGCTGCTGTCTAATTTCAGCTTTTGCGACACGATAATAATGTACTAATGGAATGTGGCTAGGACAAACATAAGCGCATGCGCCACACTCAATACAATCAAACAAGTTCAACTTATTGAGTTGGTCGTGATCTTTCGCTTTAGCGCTCCACTGTAATTCTTGCGGCAATAATAAGCTCGGACAAACGTCGGCACATTGACCACAACGAATACACTCGATTTCTTGTGAATCATTCGGTATTTCTTCTTCGCTGGGGGCAAGGATACAGTTTGTAGTTTTTACTACGGGCACTTTTGGAGAAGGCAAACTGAATCCCATCATTGGCCCCCCCATAATGATGTGCTTTTTGTTATGTTGTTTATAGTTGCATTGTTCAATTAAGAACTCTATAGGCGTACCAAGTAACGCCCATACGTTTTGTGGTTTTTCTAAGCCTTGCCCACTTACCGTAACCACACGTTCAATTAATGGTTTGTCATTTAGTACGGCATCTGCGATCGCGTAGCAAGTGCCAACGTTTTGCATAACAATGCCAAGTGCACTAGGCAGTACACCAGAGAGCACTTCTTTACCTGTTAGCACCTGAATGAGCTGTTTCTCACCACCTGTAGGGTAAATCGTTGGTAATACACATACTTGAATTTTTTCGTTATGTGCACTCAACTTTTGCAAAGCGTCAATTGCTTCAGGTTTGTTATCTTCAATACCAATTAAGATATGCTTGGGCGAAATGATGTGATCGAGGATTTCAATGCCGTCGATGATCATCGCGGTTTGTTCACGCATCAATAAATCATCAGCAGTAATATAAGGTTCACACTCGGCTGCATTGATGATCAAAAAATCAATGGGGGCAATCGTTCCAACCTTGATATGACTTGGGAAGCCAGCCCCCCCCATGCCAGAAATACCCGCTTGGTGTATCTTGCTGACAATGTCAGATTTATTAAGTTCGCGATAATCAGTACATATTTGTCGCTCACACCATTGGTCTAAGCCATCTGTTTCAATCAGAATACAGGGTTCAGACATGCCTGATGGATGCGCAATGACACATAATTCGATAGATGAAATAGTACCGCTAGTAGGCGCGTGCACTGGCACTGCCATAGGCGTTGAATTTTTTGTGAGTGGCTGTCCCTTTAATACTTTTTGACCTACTTCCACGATAATGTCACCAGCGTCACCAATATGTTGACGAACTGGTACTCGTAGCAGTGGCGGAATTGCCATTTTTTTGATCGGTTTATCTGTGGTTAAAAACTTTTGGCTAGGTGGATGAATCCCGCCATGAAATTTCCAAAATTTTCCGCGCTTAATGCGTTCGATAATAGATTCCAAAATTTCTACCTAATCCACTTGAACTACAGGAATACTGTTAAGATCCCACTGCCAATCTTTAGTTGTTTGGGCAATAGGAATCATTTTAATACAATCTACAGGGCAGGGTGCTACGCATAAATCACAGCCTGTACATTCATCGCTGATAATCGTATGCATCTGTTTTGTCGTACCTATGATCGCGTCAACAGGGCATGCTTGAATGCACTTAGTACAACCAATGCAATCTTCTTCAATGATAAAGGCGACTTTAGGTGTATTATCCACATCATGTGCTTCATCAAGCGGCTGAACTTCTACGCCCATTAAGTCAGCTATTTTTTTTATGGTCTCTTCGCCACCAGGGGCACATTTGTTGATTGCCTCGCCGTTTGCTACTGCTTCAGCGTACGGCTTGCAACCTGGGTAACCACACTGACCACATTGTGTTTGTGGTAATAGCGCGTCGAGTTGCTCGGCAAGTGGATCACCTTCAACTTTAAAGCGAATTGAAGCAAAGCCCAGTAATGCGCCAAATGCGGCTGCGATAAGTCCCAGCACTAGAATTGCAATAATTACAGACATTAAAACTTCACCAACCCAGAAAAGCCCATAAAGGCTAAAGACATTAAACCAGCTGTAATCATGGCAATGGCAGACCCTTGAAACGGTGCTGGCACATCTGCATTAGCGAGTTTTTCACGCATGGCTGAAAACACTATTAACACTAAAGAAAAGCCGACCGCTGCGCCAAAGCCATAAATAATAGACTCAAAAAAGTTATGCTGTTCATACATATTGAGTAACGCAACCCCCAACACTGCACAATTAGTGGTGATAAGAGGGAGGAATATTCCCAATAAGCGGTACAAATTGGCACTAGTTTTATGAACAACCATCTCGGTAAATTGTACAACGACGGCTATGACGAGAATGAATGACATCGTGGTTAGAAATTCGATGTTCAATGGTGCGAGCACATACGTATTGACCAAATAGCTCAGTAATGAAGCCAACGTCATAACGAACGTTGTGGCAAACGACATGCCTATCGCGGTTTCAGTACGCGAAGACACTCCCATAAACGGGCAAAGTCCTAAGAATTTAACTAGGACGAAATTGTTTACTAATACTGTACCAACAAGTAGCAGCAGGTAATCAGTCATGCTTATTTAACGAGATTATTAACGAATACAGGTATTATCCGTTGTTATAAAGCAAGAAACAACATGCAGAGCCAAGACTTATCAGATTAAATTTCAAATTTATGACGATTTTGGTAATGAATTTGTACAATATTTCATAAACCTAATACTAATGCTGTCGGTGTATATTATGTTGATTGATAAA
The DNA here is from genome assembly GCF_053485835.1 of Thalassotalea fusca. NCBI lineage: Bacteria > Pseudomonadati > Pseudomonadota > Gammaproteobacteria > Alteromonadales > Colwelliaceae > Thalassotalea > Thalassotalea fusca. Next base: position 19,970 of record NZ_JBQRUN010000011.1, on the reverse strand, counting down.
TCTCGGGTTGCAAAATTTCCATGAAGGTGTCAGGTGAATTGAGCGGGGTAAAACCAAATTTTTGGTATAAGCCATGTGCATCGCCTGTTGCCAGCACTTGTCGTCGTAAGTCTTGTAGATCAGGATGCGCTTGAATAAAACGCATCAATTGTTTAGATAATCCTTTTTTTTGGTAGGATGGGTCAATAAAAACGTCAGCCAAATAAGCAAAAGTAGACTTTTCGGTAATCATTCTCGCAAAGCCAACTTGTTCATTGTTTTTGGTGCATACGCCAAAACAAAGTGAGTTATCTATGGCTTTGTTCAATGTCTTGATTGGAATGTTTTTTGCCCAGTAAGTGTTTGAAATATGCTGGTGAACATAGCATCTTGTTTCTTATATCGCTTCCGGTTTGCCTAAATAATACCCTTGACAACCATCAATGAACAATTTGTCTAACATGAATTTTTCTTCTTGGCTTTCAACGCTTTCAGCGAGCACGGTAATGCTTAATCGATGCGCCAAATCCACCATAAGTCTGAGGAAATATTGGTTATTCTTATCTTCGTCAATGTCTCGCGTATAGGTGCTGTCCATTTTTATAAAGTCAGGCTTTAGTTCACGGAAGAATTTGAAAGAAGTTAAGCCGACCCCAAACCTTTCTACTGTTATTCGCGCACCTACGCGATGAATCATATCGATAAAACGTCTACTTGATTTGATGTTCTGTTGAAGGCCTTTTTCAGTAATTTCAAAAACTAGCTGCGCTGTTCTTTTCGGATCTCGAAGGAGTTTACGTTCAAGCCAAATCAGAAATTGCTCGTCGTGTATACTACGAGAATTAACATTGATGCCAAATATTTGTTCGCGTAGATTTTTGCTCGTTATTTCGTTAAGTGTTTTTTCGATGATCATCTTATCTACTGCAACGATACGATCTAACTTTTCTGACATCGCGATAAAAGATGCTGTTGGAAGCATTTCATTGGCGCTATTAAGAAAGCGTGCTAATACCTCTCCATAAACTCGAGTATTGCGATCATTAGGCTTAATAGGTTGAACGAGCAAAGTGACACGTTGATTTTCTAATACATTATCGATTTCTTGTCGCCAGTTTTGGTTGCCATAGCCAGCACTACTGCTTTCAAGAATGTCGATATCTTTTTGTGCATGCCAGGCATTCAGCTGTTTTGTCTGCGCAACACTAATGCCAGTGTCTGCCAGTGCTAAAATCTCGCCTAAAGGCTTCATGCGGTCAAAGGCAACTAAACCAGTATAAGCAACAGAGTCTAAGCTTGCAGATTGCTGATAGTCGTTAAATCGTGCCATTAATTCTTCCGCATACCTTTCGGCTTCTTTAATTGTTACATTAGGTAATATGGTGGCAAAGTCTGAGCTATTGAGTCGAAATATGTTTGATGATTTATATTTAGCGCTTTCTGATTTAATGATATCGGCAATGTTGCAAACATACTGGTCACCTTCATTGTAACCATGGATTTGGTTAATGGTTTGTAGTTCAGAACAGCGGGTGATGGTCAATACGCCAAAGTCGGGTGCTTCGTCACTATCAAAATACTGAACAAACTTACTGCGATTCTCTAATTGCGTGACTGGTTCAACGTATGCTGCGGTTTCTAATTCGAGCTTGCCATCATTAAATGAAGCTAATAGGTCGTCGATCTTGTTGAGAGCTTCATAAAGTTCGGTAAACTCTAATTCGTTGGTGAAACGACTCTTTTCTATCTTCTTACCAATCGAAAGCGTTTTAATATCTATTGTGATCTGGCGAACGATTGTTTCAATCAATTTTTTATAGCGCGTTAAACTCATCTTGCCGGCTAAAAAGGTAAACATCAATGTTAACGTTACTACAATAAGCACAATAGACAGGATGAAGTTGATATCGCTGGTAAAGTCTAATCGGTAGGTAAGCTTGAACTCAGAAGTGCTGGGTGAAAGCGCCTGAACTTGAGGGCTTAAAAACGAAACTAATGGATTAACAGGCGATTCCATAATTTGCAGCGTGTCACCAGTCGCTTTGTCTTTAATGGAGATGTAAGCGTATTGCTGGCTACTTTTTAACTTGTTGAAAACACTGGCTACGTCTTCTTTCGTTTCAAGTTGAACAATTAATGCTGAAAGCAAGACATTATGCGCAAGCTGATTTTCTTCAAGTTGCTTTGACACGGTAAAAAGGGCAAAAAAAGTGAAAATAACGCTAAACAATGCGCTTAACAACATGTTACGTAGCAATAAATGCGAATATGTATACATCCCAACCCTTTAATCTATTTATTCTTTCAAGGCAAGCTAACTAATTTTATATCATGAAAATCTTCGATTTGCTAACCAATTGTAAATTAACTCTTTTACGCTATAAATGTAACGTCAGGTATAACAAACTCAATAACTTACATTCATTATAGTTGGAAATTATAACTATTCGCTTTTTTTCCTATAGGAAAAGGTATTTAGGCTTGTTATTAACGGATGCAGTCTGTATAATTCGCTCAACTTTTAGCTAAAGCAATGTTCACTGAAAGCAGATATTTGTTATGTAACAATTTCTGTTTATTATTGTTTTAGTGAGTTATCGGGTGTTAATCCGGTAACGCTTAATGCGGGTTCAGTGAAAAGTAGGCCCCGTGTTAAGGGGTTTTTTTGTGCCTTTTGTTTTGTAAAAAGTCACAATGACAGCAAAGAATTTTACGCTGGGCTATATGCCCTTTTTTTGTATCTGGAGAATATGATTGGCTAAGTTTGAACATAAGTTAGCAGAGATGTTAAGGCCGGCCGTTGAAGTAACGGGTAAGGAATTATTAGGTATAGAATTTATCAGCGCGGGCAAGCATTCTGTGTTGAGGATATATATTGACCATGAAAATGGCATTAATGTTGATGATTGTGCAGAAGTCAGCCGTCAAGTCAGCGCAATTCTTGACGTTGAAGACCCGATTAGTACTGAATATAACCTGGAAGTGTCTTCTCCAGGGTTAGATCGACCATTATTTACCTTAGCGCATTTTGAAGCCGTTGTAGGTGAAAAGGTTGATGTGAAATTATCAATGCCATTGAATGGCCGTCGCAAGTTTAAAGGCAAACTTGTTGCGGTAGAGAATGATGTTTTAGTGGTTAACGTGGACGGTGAAGATTACGAACTTATTATCGGTAATGTCGATAAGGCGAATCTTGTCCCTTCATTTGAATAATAACGAATATTTAAGGCTATAAGCATGAGTAAGGAAGTATTACTAGTCGTAGATGCCGTTTCTAACGAAAAAGCACTACCACGTGAGAGCATTTTCCAAGCAATGGAAACCGCGTTAGAAACAGCGACTAAGAAAAAATATGAAGGTGACATTGCTGTACGTGTATGCATTGATCGCAAAACAGGTGAATTTGACACTTTCAGACGTTGGTTAGTGGTAGATGATACTGTTGACGAGATGGAGAATCAATACGCCGAAATCAGCCTAGCTGCTGCGCAATATGACGATCCTGAAGTTAAAGCAGGTGACTACATTGAAGAACAAATTGAGTCAGTAAAATTTGATCGTATTACTACGCAAACAGCTAAACAAGTTATTGTTCAGAAGGTTCGTGAAGCAGAACGTGCACTAGTTGTTGATGCGTATCAAGAGCAGTTAGGTGAATTAATCACAGGTGTAGTTAAAAAAGCTAGCCGTGAAAATGTGATTCTAGATTTAGGCAACAACGCTGAAGCGATTATATATCGTGATGATATGCTTCCTCGCGAAGTGTTTCGTCCAGGTGACCGTGTAAGAGGTTTGTTGTACGCAATTAAGCCTGAAGCACGTGGCGCACAATTATTTGTTAGCCGTACAAAGCCTGAAATGCTAATTGAACTATTCCGCGTAGAAGTACCTGAAATCGGCGAAGAAATGCTAGAAATCAAAGGTGCTGCACGTGATCCAGGTTCTCGTGCAAAAATTGCAGTTAAAAGCAACGATAAACGTATCGACCCAGTTGGTGCATGTGTTGGTATGCGTGGCTCACGTGTACAAGCAGTGTCAGGTGAGTTGGGTGGCGAGCGTGTTGACATTGTATTATACGACGATAACCCTGCGCAGTTTGTTATCAATGCGATGGCTCCAGCTGAAGTTGCGTCAATTATTGTTGATGAAGACAAAGGCACCATGGATATTGCTGTTGAAGAAGGCAACTTAGCAATGGCAATTGGTCGTAGCGGTCAAAATGTTCGATTGGCAAGCCAGTTAACTGGTTGGGAATTGAATGTCATGACAGTTGATGACATGAATAGCAAACATCAGGCAGAAAATGACAAAGTACTTAACTTGTTCACTGAAAAGCTGGACATTGATGATGACTTTGCAACGTTACTTGTTGAAGAAGGCTTCACTTCGTTAGAAGAGATTGCGTATGTACCAGTAGCTGAACTACTGGAAATTGACGGTATGGACGAAGATATTGTTAATGAATTACGTGATCGTGCAAAAGCGGCATTAACTACACAGGCATTAGCAAGTGAAGAATCACTTGAGAATGCTGAACCTTCTGAAGACTTGTTGAGTTTAGAAGGATTAGAGCGCCACTTAGCATTTGTATTAGCAAGTCGTGGCGTTGCGACTTTAGAAGACCTTGCAGAGCAAGGCATTGATGATTTAGCAGATATTGAAGAATTAGATGAAGCAAAAGCCGGTGAGTTAATCATGGCTGCGCGTAATATCTGTTGGTTTAATGAAGAATAAGATTACCGGGAGAATACAATAGATGGCAGATGTAACAGTAGAAGAACTTGCCAAAGAGATCGGAACGCCGGTAGATAAATTAGTGAGCCAATTGGCAGACACTGGCGTTACCAAATCTGCAAGTGACTCAATAACGCAGCAAGAAAAAGAAGCGTTACTTGAACACTTGAAAAAACAGCATGGTGATGATTCGTCAGCTAATCCTAGCAAAATGACGTTGAGTCGTAAGAAAAAATCGACTCTCGTTATGGGAAGCGGCAGTAAAGCAAAGTCTGTGCAGGTTGAAGTTCGTAAGAAAAGAACATATGTGAAGCGTAGTGAGCTAGAAGAGCAACAGCTTGCTGAAGCGCAAGCTAAAGCTGAAGAAGAAGCGCGTTTAGCTGAAGAAGAAAGATTGGCAGCAGAGAAAGCACAAGCTGAAGCTAAAGCCAAAGCTGACGCCGAAGCAAAAGTAGCTAAAGAAAAGGCTGACGCAGAAGCAAAAGCTAAGGCAGACGCAGAAGCTAAAGCCAAAGCCGCTGCGGTTGAAAAAGCGAAAGAAATCGATGAAAGCGTAAAGCAGGCACCGCCTGTTGTAGAAAGCGCAGAAGAGCAAAAAATTCGTTTACAGCAAGAAAAAGAAGCGGAAGAGAAAGCTGAGCAAGAAGCGAAAGCTGCCGCTGAAGCTGCAAAAAAATTAGCTGAAGAAAACGAAGCTCGCTGGAAAGCGCAAGAAGCTGAACGTAAAGCACATGAAAATGATGTTGTACATTTAACAAGCTCTAAATACGCACAAGAAGCGGAAGATGCGATTGATTCAGAAGAAGAAGGTAGTCGCCGTCGCCGTAAGAAGCGTAATCAGGCTGATAAATTAGCCAAAGGCAAAGGTAAGGGTAAGAAAACTTTAGCTGCGCCGCAAAGCTTAAAACATGGTTTCCAAAAGCCTGTTGAAGCAAAAACGAAAGAAGTGCGTATCGGCGAAACAATCTCGGTTGCTGAATTAGCTAACAAAATGGCTGTTAAAGGTGCTGAAGTTGTTAAAGAAATGTTCAAGATGGGCGCAATGGCAACGATTAACCAAGTTATCGACCAAGAAACAGCTGCATTAGTGGCTGAAGAAATGGGCCATACCGTTATTTTGGTGAAAGAAAACGCGTTGGAAGAAGCGGTATTATCAGATCGTGGTGATTCAGGTGATTCCGTAACACGTGCGCCAGTCGTTACTATCATGGGTCACGTTGACCACGGTAAAACGTCATTGCTTGATCACATTCGTGAAGCAAAAGTTGCAGCTGGCGAAGCGGGTGGTATTACCCAGCATATCGGTGCATATCACGTTGAAACTGATCAAGGTATGATTACATTCCTTGATACACCAGGTCACGCAGCGTTCACTTCAATGCGTTCTCGTGGTGCTAAAGCTACTGATATCGTAATTATCGTGGTTGCGGCAGATGACGGTGTAATGCCTCAGACGATAGAAGCTATTCAGCATGCTAAAGCAGCAGCGGTACCAATTGTTATCGCTGTGAACAAGATGGATAAAGAGACGGCGGATCCAGACCGTGTTAAGACTGAGTTGTCTCAACACGACATCATTCCTGAAGATTGGGGTGGAGATACGCAGTTTGTCCACGTATCAGCTAAGTCTGGGTTAGGTATTGATGAATTACTTGATTCTATTCTTCTGCAAGCGGAAGTACTTGAATTAACAGCTGTTGTAGACAAAATGGCGAACGGTGTTGTTATCGAGTCTAAACTTGATAAAGGCCGTGGTCCGGTTGCAACTGTATTGGTTCAAGAAGGTACATTGAGGCAAGGTGATATCGTATTGTGTGGTCTTGAATATGGCCGTGTACGTGCAATGCGCGATGAATTAGGTAATCAAATTGAAAGTGCAGGCCCGTCAATTCCAGTAGAGATACTTGGTTTGAGTGGTGTGCCACAATCTGGTGATGAAGCGACAGTTGTTAAAGACGAACGTAAAGCACGTGAAGTTGCTCTTTATCGTCAAGGTAAGTTCCGTGATGTTAAACTTGCTCGTCAGCAAAAAGCTAAGCTTGAAAATATGTTCTCTGACATGTCAAAAGGCGAAGTATCAGAAGTTAATGTGGTACTTAAGTCTGACGTACAGGGTTCACTTGAAGCCATTTCAGATGCACTTGTTAAATTGTCAACCGACGAAGTACAAGTGAAAATCATTGGTTCAGGCGTAGGTGGAATTACAGAAACTGATGCTTCATTGGCTGCCGCATCAAACGCAATCGTAGTTGGTTTTAACGTACGTGCGGATGCATCTGCTCGTAAAGTTATCGAAGCTGAAGGTGTTGATTTACGTTACTACAGCGTTATCTATGACTTGATTGACGAAGTGAAACAAGCGATGAGTGGTTTGCTTGCTCCTGAATTTAAGCAAGAAATCATTGGTCTTGCGGAAGTTCGTGATGTGTTTAAATCACCTAAGATTGGTGCCATCGCAGGTTGTATGGTTACTGAAGGTCTTATTAAGCGTAATAACCCAATTCGTGTTTTACGCGAAAATGTTGTTATTTATGAAGGTGAGCTTGAATCACTTCGCCGCTTTAAAGACGACGTTCAGGAAGTTCGTAACGGTACTGAATGTGGTATTGGTGTTAAGAACTATAATGACGTAAAAGTTGGTGACCAAATCGAAGTATTTGAAACTGTTGAAATTAAGCGTACGCTTTAATAACAGTTGGAATAGAGACGATTAAGACTATGGGGGCAATTGCCCCCATTTTAATCTGAATTAGAATAGTTTAGGAGAAGTATATGGCAAGAGAGTATGCTCGTACCGATCGTGTTGCTCAGCAAATTCAGAAAGAAGTTGCCATGATTATTCAACGCGAAGTAAAAGATCCGAGATTAGGCATGGTGACAGTGTCTGCTGTAGAAGTGACTCGTGACTTAGCTTATGCAAAGGTATTTGTGACATTTTTCACCGTTGGAGAACAAAATGTGGCAGATTCCATCGTAATTTTAAATGAAGCCGCAGGATTTATTCGTTCGTTACTGGCGAAACGAATTAAGGCGCGCATCATGCCCGAATTACGTTTTGTTTATGATGAATCAATGGTGGAAGGTGTTCGAATGACCAACCTTGTGAACAAAGCAGTTGAAGAAGACAAACGCCGAGCACAAGACAAAAATGAGTCGTCAGAGGAAGATTAGTACATGGCGAAACGTAGAAAAGGTCGTGCCGTTCATGGCATTGTGTTGTTAGATAAACCTTACGACATATCATCTAATAATGCATTGCAAAAAGTAAAACGCATTTATTTTGCGCAAAAAGCTGGTCATACAGGTGCATTAGATCCCTTAGCTACAGGTATGTTGCCTGTTTGCCTCGGCGAAGGCACTAAATTTTCACAGTTTTTGCTTGATACGGATAAGACTTATTTTGTTACTGCTAAGCTAGGTGTTCGTACTACAACGAGTGATGTTGATGGTGATATTGTAAGCGAGCGCGAAGTCAATGTTTCGCCTGAACAATTAGCACAGGCTATCGATAAATTCCGTGGCAAAACACAACAAGTTCCTTCAATGTTCTCGGCACTTAAATATCAAGGTCAACCCTTATATAAGTACGCTCGAGAAGGTATTGAAGTGCCGCGTGAATCTCGTGAAATCGAAGTGTACCGTTTGGATTTGTTGCGCTTTGAAAACGATGAAGTTGATATGGAAATTCATGTTTCAAAAGGCACTTATATTCGCACGATAGTTGATGATTTAGGTGAACTTTTAGGATGTGGTGCTCATGTAACTGTGCTAAGAAGAGTCAGCGTTGGCAGCTATCCGGCTGATAAAATGGTGACACTTGAACAGCTTGAATCATTGCTTGAGGAAGCGAGAGCGAAAGATATTCAACCATCTACATTATTGGATCCGCTATTGTTACCGTTAAATACGGCGGTGACAGGGATGCATCCTGTATTTATAGATGAAGAATCAGCACGCTATCTACGCAACGGAAACCCTGTTCAGGCAGTAAATTCACCAGTGAGTGGCTTAGTTCAAGTTATTATTGGTGATGATGTCGAAAGTGGGGAGTTTATTGGTGTTGGCTCGATGAATGACGATGGACTAGTTGCACCTAAACGTATAACTGTGGTTGATGAACCTCAATAAACAACTTAACTTGTTTGATATACGTTAAACCCACGCAAATTTAAGTTGCATTCGTTTTGAGAGTTGTTAGAATACGCGCTCTTGAATTCTTGGGCTGAATTAGTGTTTGGCTCAAGTAGATTTATATTTTTAACACTAAAAGGTATTTATTATGTCTTTATCTGCTGAACAAAAAGCTACAATCGTTGCTGAATACGCAACAAAAGAAGGTGACACTGGTTCTCCAGAAGTTCAAGTTGCTTTGTTAACTACACAAATCAACCACCTACAAGGTCACTTCAAAGAGCACATCCATGATCACCACTCACGTCGTGGTTTATTACGCATGGTTAGCCAACGTCGTAAACTTCTTGACTACTTGAAGCGCAAAGACAATGCTCGTTACGCGACTTTAATTGGTAAATTAGGTCTACGTCGCTAAGACAAGATTTTCTGAAAAAGGAGCCTTATGGCTCCTTTTTTTTGGCTTTTTATTTTTCAAACATGCCACAAATCAACAGCATAGATTTTGATTTTTTTTCCATTTCCTACCATCATTTAAATTATCTTAGCTTAAAGGGATTTATACCAATTGATTTAGATGGTTAACTCAATGGTATTTTAGATTTGATGGCCAATGTTATTGAAAATAGAGAACAGAACAAAACCAATACCGTATGCTTAGAAAAGGGGATAGAGTTATTACCTGTGGGCGCTAATGTTACGTTTGAGATTGAGCGTACTGACGTTGTACAGGAGAAATTCAAATCACAATACATTGGCTATCAAGTAGACCATGCCTTACTGTTTAAGATGCCATCTTCTACTTTGGCAAAACACCCTGAACTTCTTAACCCAAGCAACATAATGACGGTACGAGCATTGTCAACTCAAGGCGAGGGAGCCATTATCGCATTTCGGAGTACGATTCTAAGGCATTATGCACCACCTTTTGCGATGTTGGCGGCAAGTCTTCCTGATAAAATTCAGTTATATTTATTGCGTCACGAACCTAGATTTAGTTTAGATTTAGAGGCGAATATCAAGATAGGGGACCAGGCCTTTGAAGGAGGTCTTGAAGATATTTCAATCAGTGGGTGTTGTTTTTGTTGTTGTGACGTGCCAAATGTGGAGATTGAAGATTCGTTGACTATTGTACTGAGCCAAGCGCAAAACAATAAAACGTTTAAGTTTAACGGTGTATTAAAAAATATTCGGAAGGTAAACAACGCAACATTTTTAGGGATAAGCTTTAATAAGGATTCACTGAAAGATGTTGAAATTATGCTGCAAGAGTTTGTACTTAGGGGCTCAAGAGTGTGATCGCACATGGCAATTTTTTGAAGCCTATTTCGAACGTTGTTTGCTAGAAGCATTTTCTGTAACTGACATATTTTGAGTGCAGTTTAAGCGTACATTGATTTAATTTAAATAAACCCGCCAACATTTGCGCTAACCCTCTAGTAAAACTCGCGTTTGCCGTTATAATTAGCGGGCAAAATTAACATGTAAATATGCCAAGCTGTATAATCATTTGAATATTCAAAACACATCATTAAATTTCAGTATTCAGATGATTGTACAGATTGGTTTCAATTCTAAAAAAATAAGGAATTAACGAGTGACTCCAATTACAAAAACATTTGAGTTCGGTCAACACAAAGTAACACTAGAAACAGGTGTTATTGCAAGACAAGCTACAGCAGCCGTTATGGCAAGCATGGACGATACTAGCGTATTAGTTTCTGTTGTAGGTAAGAAAGAAGCTGTTCCAGGACAAGATTTTTTCCCGTTAACAGTTAACTATCAAGAAAGAACGTACGCAGCAGGTAAAATTCCTGGTGGATTTTTCAAACGTGAAGGTCGTCCTTCTGAAGAAGAAACATTAATTGCTCGTTTGATCGATCGCCCAATTCGTCCTTTATTCCCTGAAGGGTTTACTAACGAAGTACAAGTAATTATTACAGTAGTTTCTGCTAATCCAGAAATCCCTACTGATATTATTTCTTTACTTGGTACATCTGCAGCATTAGCTATTTCAGGCATTCCATTTAGTGGCCCAGTGGGCGCGGCTCGCGTTGGTTACCAAGACGGAAAATACCTATTAAACCCATTGAGTTCTGAATTGGCTAGCAGCCAGTTAGACTTAGTTGTATCGGGCACAGAATCAGCTGTACTTATGGTTGAATCAGAAGCAGCTGTTTTATCAGAAGAAGTGATGTTAGGTGCTGTAGTATACGGTCATGAACAAATGCAAACGGCTATTCAGGCGATTAATGAATTCGCAAATGATGTGAATACACCAGCATGGGAATGGGCTGCGCCTGAGAAAAATGTTGCGTTGGCAGATAAAATTGCTGAGCTAGCATCTGCTGAGTTTGAACAAGCTTATCAAATCACAGAAAAAGCTGCGCGTTATGAAAAAGTGGGCGAAATTAAAGCCGCTGTTTTAGCGAAGTTACAAGAAGGCCTTGGTGAAGACGAAGCGCTAGATGAAGGTGAAGCAAAAGAATTACTTCATGATTTAGAAAAGAAAGTTGTTCGTGGTCGAATCACTCAAGGCGCTCCGCGTATCGATGGTCGTGATCCAGAAATGATACGTGCGCTTGACGTAATGACAGGTGTGCTACCAAGAACTCACGGTAGTGCGGTATTTACCCGTGGTGAAACGCAAGCCTTAGTAACGGCAACTTTAGGTACTCAGCGTGATGCACAACGTCTTGACACGCTTATGGGTGAAAAGACAGAAAACTTCATGTTGCACTACAACTTCCCTCCATACTGTGTAGGTGAAACTGGTTTTGTTGGTTCACCAAAGCGTCGTGAAATTGGTCATGGTCGTCTTGCAAAACGCGGTATTCAAGCGGTTATGCCGTCTGCTGACGAATTCCCGTATGCAGTTCGTGTAGTATCGGAAATTACAGAGTCTAACGGTTCATCGTCAATGGCTTCAGTTTGTGGTACTTCACTAGCGTTAATGGATGCAGGTGTACCAATTAAAGATTCTGTTGCAGGTATTGCAATGGGCCTAGTTAAAGAAGGCGAGAACTTTGTTGTCTTGTCAGATATCTTAGGTGATGAAGATCACTTAGGTGATATGGACTTTAAAGTAGCGGGTACTGGTAACGGTATTACTGCTCTTCAAATGGATATCAAGATCGAAGGTATCACAAAAGAAATCATGCAAATTGCATTGAATCAAGCAAAAGCTGCACGTATTCATATTTTGAGTGTGATGGACGAGGCGATTAATGAGCACAGAAATGACATCTCTGAGTTTGCGCCACGTATTCATACGATGAAGATTAGCGCCGATAAGATCCGCGAAGTGATTGGTAAAGGCGGTGCAACGATTCGTCAATTAACCGAAGAAACTGGCACTACTATCGAAATTGAAGACGATGGTACAGTTAAAATTGCGGCAACTGACGGTGACCAAGCGCGTGACGCGATTGCTCGTATCGAAGCATTAACTGCTGAAATTGAAGTGGGTCGCATTTACACTGGTAAGGTAGTAAGAATTGTTGATTTTGGTGCATTTGTGAATGTACTTCCAGGTAAAGATGGACTAGTACATATTTCTCAAATTTCAGAAGAGCGCGTTAATGCGGTAACTGACGTATTGACAGAAGGCCAAGAAGTGACGGTTAAAGTACTTGAAGTAGATCGCCAAGGCCGCGTGCGTTTAAGCATGAAAGAAGCTGCAGAAAAGAAAGAAGAAGCGTCAGCTGAATCTGACTCTGCAGAGTAAAAATAAAAAAATGTCACAATTTATTATTAAGTTGTGACGCTTTTTGCGAGCAAAATACTACGATTATGTTAGTATCAAAGTATCGCAGTCATATTAAAAATGGGAGCCTGTGGCTCCCATTTTTGTTTAAATTGGTTAGGTATTAATGTCAATTAAATCCGCTTTTACGTTGTCAGTATGTGCAGTGGGCCTTGTGCTTTCAGGCTGTATGAGTACTCAGAATATTTCGCAAGGGGTTGGTGAACTTGTTATAGCTGAGCCAGTTCCTGTCAATTATAAATCTGAAATCGCATTGGCCAAACTGACTGAAGTGCTAATGCGTGCAGAAGTCACTGACTCGCAGCGTGCACAGTTGTTTTATGATAGAGGCGTTGTGTATGACAGCGTGGGTTTGAGGTCATTGGCTCGACTCGATTTTAATCGAGCATTAAGTTTAGAACCAACATTAGTTGACGCATACAATTTTATCGGCATTCATTACACTCAACTGCAAGAATACAATCAGGCCTATGATGCTTTTGATTCTGCGCTTGAATTACAGCCCAACCATAATTATGCCTATTTAAATCGTGGTATCGCTTTGTATTATGGTGGCCGACCAAGTTTAGCCGTAGATGACTTAAGTACGTTTTATCAGTTAAATCCATCTGATCCATACAGACTACTGTGGCTCTATATTGCTGATAGAGAAATTTCTCCTGAATTAGCAGTATCCAGGTTAAAGAGTAACAGTCATCATATTGATGACTCTGTGTGGGCAAAAAATATTATTAGTTTGTTTAGCGGAGACATCAGTCAGCGCGAGTTTATTCGCCGTTTAACGTTGCAGGTAAGATCAAACAAAGAGCTAAGTGAAAGACTGTGCGAAGCGTATTTTTACTTAGGTAAGTACAGTGAATTTAGCGGCCGAATCAATGATGCAAGTAATTTCTACAAACTTGCGCTTGGAACCAATGTGTACGAATTTGTTGAGCATAGATACGCCAAACTGGAACTTGACTTGATCAAACAGGCAATGGTTGAAGTAAATAATTAGGTACACAGGGTTAGCAAGTTACGATGTGGGTTAAGTGGTTTGTCATTGCATTTTTGTTATTAATCCCTACCGATCATTATAGTCTTTCGGAATACTTGGCGCATGTTGTAACTCAAGGGAGTGCATCATCACAGGAGCTAAAACTCGCACAAACGTATAGCCCCAAAACATATCATCGTTATCAATACCAAAATGCTCAAAAGGGTAGTCGAGACTGGCTAGACGCTGCCGTCTATCTTGCACAGTCTTCTGCACGCTACGCAATTGCACTTGGTCAATTCTTCGAAGCGCAGCACGAGCAAAAGCTAGCTGATAAGTGGTACTTGCATGCACTAGGGTTAAATGACTTAGACACAAAAGGAAAGGAAGCCGTCGCTGCTTATTTATATGCACAAGGTCGCTATGAGCAAATAGAGCAAGTTGTTTCGTCTTCTGAACAAAGTACTGTATTGCTTGATTATCTTATTGATGCACATCTTGCATTGGGTAACATCAATAAGATTCGCGATATACTGCAAGCCCGAGAGCAAACGCAGTGGTCTAAAGACACCATGGCAACGCTGAATAAGTTTCAAGTATTCAAACCGATACTAATTGACTCCCAGCAATGTGAAACGAGTATTCAATTATTTGCCACTAATAAGGAAGATCTAAGGCGAGCAGAACAGCTAATTAAGTTAATCGAACAAAAGGCGGTAGGCCGCTATTTCTGCTTTGAGCAAGTGAAATATATCGCGCTATCTAAGTTAAATTGTCAATTGGACGCGACGAAGGCGATACAATGTGATGAACATATTTGGAAAGATAATGTACAAGGAATTGCGGCTCGTTATATTGGTGTGTTGTTGCCTGAGGGCGGAGCTAATGTTCATGAAGGCATATTTTATATCGACAGGAAGGACTCGGTTGATGTATTTGCCCACGAAATCTGGCATTTGTTAGGGTTTGTCGATGAGTACCCGTTACCTATTGGGCATGTAGATTGTCAGACTCAGCAGCTAACCGCGATTGCTCCCAATGTAGTTGTTACACCTACAGTTTTATTTGAAGATAGACAATCCGCGCGCGAAATGCTACTCAAAGCCGTGCCTTGGGCCGACAAAATAGCGCCAACCACACCAATTCTTGAGCGAATAGATAACATGTGGCAAATTGGCACGCCTGCAAGCTATGCAAATGAAATTGGTTTATTTCCTTCGAATACATGTGACAATTCTACAATGCATGCATTTAAGGCAGTTGGTTATTTTACTTCGCTCGAATATCAGGAAATGACCGTACCATCGCTTTATCACCAATTGGCAACAACAAGCGCTAATGAGTTTGTTCACCCAAGTTACCACTTTAATATTGCACTTGCTAATGAAAGGCGAGGTTATACAGCTCTAGCGAGAGAGTGGTTATTGAAAACCCAATTCGGTATTTCAAATCATCACTCTCTGCAACAGAACAGCGAATAAACATACTAACAATACCTGCTAGATATGGCTCGTTTTGAAAATGATAAGCTCTCGCCGCATTCGTATTTTAGCTTGTTGTTTAAGAATGTAGCTTTTTGTTGGTCGAACACGTGCAACTGGCCACATAGCTGCATGATGATTGCGTTCCTGATTATTGGTATTTTCTTGACTACTTCGTCCCTGAGGTGCCATTTTCTCGGTTCGTTTGAACCAACAAAATAAAGACATTTGGCTTCCCCATTAATGACTCCCTATAGGTATAGTCTAAAATACGGTGGTTACCTAATTGGAGGCTACGCGACGTAAGCTATAGAGGTGTCATGAAATGATGGCTGATATTTACTGCAGGTCGAAATTTCACTGCAAAATCCTAAGATTAGCCGCTGGTCTATTTATCTTGAACATGAATTATGTTGTGAAAGATTCTTATAGAAGTTTTATTGCTATACATAGGATATAATTAGGTCAAATTAATCTAAAAATAACTCGCCACTAATGGATTCGTTTGATATTAAAGCTTTTAGAGCATTATTTCCTATCTTATCTTCATCTAATACCATTTACTTTGATAATGGGGCGACAACCCACAAACCTAGATCGGTAATTGACGCGATAAACATGTTTTATAGTGAACAAAATGCCAATGTCCACCGCTCTTCTCATCGGTTAGGTGCTCAATCTACTTCACAGTTTGAAGCAAGCCGACAACGTGTTGCTCGTTTTATAAATGCAAATAATGAAAAAGAAATTATCTGGACAAAAGGAACCACAGAGGCGATTAATTTAGTCGCAGCAACTTGGGGCGAGGTTAACATAAAAGCAGGTGACGAAATTGTTTTGTCACAAGCGGAACATCACGCCAATATTGTCCCGTGGCAGCAGTTAGCATTGCGCAAGCGAGCAAAGATAATCGTAATGCCGCTAACTAGTGAAGGCACTGTTGATATAAAAGCTGCAAGAAAATTAATAACGGCGAAAACGAAAATTGTGTGCTGTTGCCATATTTCCAATGTAATAGGCAAAGTTAACCCTATTGAAGGCGTTATTGCTTTAGCACGTAGTGTTGGTGCAAAAGTGTTAATTGACGGAGCACAAGCAATTGCAAGCATAAAAGTAGATGTGCAAAAACTCGATTGTGATTTTTACGCATTCTCTGCACATAAAATGTATGGTCCAACGGGTTTAGGGATTTTGTTCGGTAAAGCTGAATTACTCGAAAGCATGCCGCCATATCAACTTGGTGGTGAAATGATCAAATCAGTGTCATTTGAACAGACAACGTTTAATGAAATTCCATTCAAGTTCGAAGCGGGTACGCCAAATATTTCGGCAGTTGTGGCAATGGACGCCGCGATCGATCTTATAGAAATGTATCGTCTAAACTCAAAGCACACCTACAAGCAGCAATTAGTTGACTATACCTATCATCAGTTGAAAAAGCTGCCTGCAATAAACCTGCTTGTTCAAGAAAAGCCTGATATTCCGTTATTTAGTTTTACGGGTAATTTTGCTACCAAGGATTTGGCATCTGCACTTGACGCTGCCAATATCGCCGTGCGTTCTGGTTACATGTGCGCTATGCCGCTAATGGAAGCCTTTAGTATTCAAGGATGCATTCGTGTGGCTTTAGCACCTTATAATACGATTGAAGAAGTAGATCGTTTGGTAAGCGTACTTGAGGCATTTTTGCAGGACGAACAAGCAAACGCGGCACAGAACGGTCAACTTACTCCGGCTGCAATTGAACCATTGTCAACTAACAGCGATGCACTCGTAGCACAATTTTCTGCACTTAAAGGCTGGGATTCGAAGCATAGACAAATCATGTTGTTTGGAAAATCGTTTGCACGCATGGCTGATGAATTTAAAACCCCAGAGAGTCTCATTACGGGCTGTGAAAGTGATGCTTGGTTAGTCGGAAAACTTAGTTCTGACAACCGTCTAATGCTACAAGCTGATAGTCAGGCGCGAGTAATAAGAGGGTTGCTTCATATTGTTTTTGCTGCTTATCAGGATAAAACACCTAATGAAATATTAGCATTTGATATTGAGCATTACTTTACACAATTGGGACTGATTGAGCACTTAAGCCCGTCAAGAGGCAACGGACTCAAAGCAATAGTTACGAAGATTAAACGTTTAGCCAATGAGTATGCTAGCTAGTCGAATTGTCACGATTGCATTTGGCTAAATATTTTTTGAGAGCGTGGCCAACAGCGAAGAATGCAAACGAAGCCGTAACATGTGTTGCGGCACCAAAACCGGTGTTGCAATCAAGCTTCATTGCACCGTCTGCATTTTGCTTGGCCTGACAAACCTCACCATTTTCGTCAGGGTAAGATAGCTGTTCAGTAGAAAAGACGGCGTCTATCGAGAACTTTCGTTTTACGTTGCGAGAAAAGTTATATTCACGTCTTAACTGATTTCGTACTTTCGCTAATAATGGATCTTGGTAAGTTTTTGCCAAATCGCAGATCTCAATTTGTGTTGGGTCAATCTGGCCACCAGCACCGCCAATTGTAATCATGGAAATTTTGTTTCGCTTGCATCTAGCGATGATGGCAGATTTTACATTGACCGAGTCTATTGCATCTACGACATAATCGTATCCGCTGTGAATATGCTCTGACAAATTCTCCAGTGTAATGAAATCTTCAACTTGGTTAACCTTACATTCTGGGTTGATTGCTAATATACGTTCAGCCATTACCTCGACTTTACTTTCGCCAACAGTGTGCGTTAAGGCATGTATTTGGCGATTCACATTGGTGGTACAAATATCGTCAAGATCGATGAGTGTAATTTGCCCAATTCCTGAACGCGCAAGCGCTTCTGCTACCCATGAACCGACACCACCAATGCCAATGACACAAAAATGAGCTTGTGAAAAACTGTTTAATGCATTTTGCCCATAAAGGCGCGCAATACCACCAAAGCGCTGACTGTATTCTGACATGCTTATTACTAGCTAATTAAAATTGGCAGGCATTATATCAGTTTTTCTCATTCCGCTAAGTGTTAATCGCTATGTTTTACTTAAAGGGGTTAACGGCAACAGAAACAAATCCTAGACAGTGGAGACTTGTGCGCTAACAGTTGTTTGTTCGTTGATGTCTTTCTAAATCCAACGTGCATAACTGCTTGTTCTAGATAAATGAACACTGCGCACGTAACTAGAAAACCTAGCGGAATAAACAACAACTTTGATGTGAGTGATGTTTGATAACACAAAGGAATTATTGCCAGTGTAGTGAGTGAAAGCACAGCTAATGAACGAATAAAATAATGGTACGCCTTAAGTGAGAGTTTCATAACATTGTCCTGTCCTATGAAGTTAATCTTATTTTATCCATTGACCAATTTAAGTACAGGTGGCATATTTGACACATTTAGTGCCAATTGTGCCACGGTGTTTGCTATGAAAATTTGGGTACTCGCAACAGATGCTTGTATGGTGTCAGCTGTTTACGGTGTTTTAGATGTCTGTATTGCAGCTAATTATTGCCTACAAAAGCGTTATGGAAAAGACGTTGAAGAAAAAATAGACTGTCAAATTGTAACAATTAACAATAAACCTGTGATGGGGTATAACGGTATTCAAATAGCGCCAACAGCACAAATCAGTAAAGACGAAGTGCCGGATGTCATCATTGCGTCAGCTGGCGTTGAGGTGGTGATTGCTTGTTGCGGTGACGATATAACTTACGTTAATCAAAAGGAAATCAATGAATGGCTGCAGTATTGCCATCAAAAGGGCACGTTGATCACCAGTTTTTGTACAGGAAGTTTTTTATTAGCGTCTGCTGGTGTTTTAAATGGCAAGGTGGCGACAACTCATTGGCGGAGTGCAGATTTATTTCGTCGTGTTTTCCCATTCGTTAAACTCGATTGCGAGCGGCTAATTATCGATAATGGTGATGTGATTTGTTCAGGTGGTTCTATGTCGTACATAGATTTGTCTCTATATCTCGTTGAAAAATATGCAGGCAAGGACATTGTATCTGATTGCGCCAAGTATCTAGTATTTGATCCTGTCAGGCAGAAACAATCGCCATATGTAACTTTTGAGCGGCAGAAAAAGCACGATGATCAGGCCATCCTTAAAGCTCAAGAGTGGTTGGAGTCCCATTATCATAAAGAAGTCTCTATTGATGCATTGGCCGATCATGTGGGTTTAGGTGCACGCACCTTTAAACGTCGTTTCAAACTAGCAACTAACGAGAATCCTATTAGTTATTTACAGCGTATTAGGGTAGAGCGGGCAAAAGATAAATTAGAGAAAACAACGGAACCTATTAATAATGTTATTTGGTCTGTAGGTTATGAAGATGTGAGTAGTTTCAGGCAGCTGTTCAAACGATTTACCGGTTTGACGCCCAGAGATTATCGTCAAAAATTTTCTTAAGCTTTATTGAGTGTTGTTCATTAACATTGAGCACGTCCTTCGACGAGCTCAGGATGAGCGAATATAGTCTAAATGTGAGCGGGCTTAAATCATCCTTCGATACGTCGTACCTCCTACTCAGGACGTACGGAATTAGTTGACCACAACACACAACACCCCGTTCGATGTAATGGTCTCCTCCACCCATAATCGGCATCTATGTGCCATGATTGTAGTGTTAACTCAACAATCAAAATGGAGAAGACCATGACTAACTTTAGTGTATTAGCAATAGATTTAGCAAAACATTCTTTTAGTTTCGTACTTTTAAACAGACAAGGTCGCGTTGAGAAAAAAGGTACAGTATCAAGAGCTCGGTTATTAAAGCTCTTTTCAACACTTAAATTTGACAAGGTAGCGATGGAGGCCTGCTCAAGCGCTCATTATTGGGCAAGGCTGTTGTTGGAAAAGGGACATACGGTGGAATTATTACCCCCACAGCATGTGAAAGGTTATTTG
>NZ_JBQRUN010000010.1:0-132154 GCF_053485835.1 Thalassotalea fusca | reverse complement strand
CAAAACCAACATATAAGAACAAATAGAATGGAAAAAAGCTCTAATCGCAAAATATCGCGATCGCAGCCTACGGCTGCTTATAAAAAACAAACCCCGTATAAAATAACGGGGTTTGTCAGTAGTCTGACAGCGCAAAGCGCTGTTTTTTTATGGCTATTTAAACCCATAATTCAATGGGTTAAATATGGTTAGTGAAGAATTCTTGCTTTTATCGTTCCTTCGATTTTCTTCAGCGCTTTCAATGCACTCGCACTATCTTCTGTTTCAATATCAATAACTACGTAACCAATTTCATCGTCGGTTTGCAGGTACTGCGCGGCAATGTTGATATCGAATTCGGCAAACGCTTGGTTAATTTTCGTCAGTATTCCTGGCTGGTTCTTATGAATGTGAAGCAAGCGGCTAGTACCTTCATGACTTGGCAGTGAAACTTCTGGAAAGTTAACTGCTGACAGGGTAGAACCATTATCAGAATACTTAGCGAGTTTACTGGCAACTTCTAAGCCGATATTTTCCTGAGCTTCTTTAGTGCTTCCGCCAATGTGAGGCGTCAAGATAACATTGTCAAAAGCGCGCAAAGGTGAAACAAATTCTTCATCATTGCTCTTAGGTTCGACTGGGAACACGTCGATGGCGGCACCCGCAACCTTCTTGCTGTCTAGTGCTTCTGCCAAAGCATCAATATCAACAACCGTACCACGAGATGCGTTGATAAAGATAACACCATCCTTCATCACTTCAAACTCGGCATGGCCCATCATATTTTGCGTTTGTGCCGTTTCTGGCACGTGCAAGCTAATTACATCAGCTTCTTGTAGCAGTGATGTAAGTGTATTAGCTTGGCTCGCATTACCAAGTGGTAGTTTGGTTTCAATATCATAAAACCTAACCTTCATACCTATCGTTTCAGCCAAAATGCCTACTTGCATACCGATATGGCCATAACCAATAATCCCTAATGTTTTACCTCGTGCTTCAACTGAGCCAGCAGCCGATTTATTCCATACACCACGATGTGCCTGTGCACTTTTCTCAGGAATACCACGTAACAATAGTAGCAGTTCGCCTATAACCAATTCCGCAACCGAGCGAGTATTTGAGAAAGGCGCATTAAATACTGGAATACCTAATTTTTGTGCGGCCTTAGTATCAACTTGGTTGGTTCCGATACAAAAGCAACCAATAGCGACAAGTTTCTTAGCATGAGATAACACTTTGTCGGTTAGTTGTGTACGCGAACGAATTCCTATGAAGTGAACATTGGCGATTTTCTCGATTAGTTCACTTTCTGCTAGTGAAGTCTTAAGATATTCAATATTGGTATAACCTTGGAGCTTTAATTCTTCTAAAGCGCTTTGGTGTACGCCTTCTAATAGCAAAATCTTAATTTTTTCTTTTGATAGTGACTGGTTGCTCATGCGTGAATTTTCTCTTAGCAAAAAATAGTTTTAGATGGCTAGATTTCTAAACTAACATATAGTGTATAAACTCTAAAGTATTATTTGACGATTTTTGCACCGTTCGGTGTGCCAAGTATTAGGACGTTAGCACCACGGTGTGCAAATAGGCCATTAGTGACTACACCGACAATGGCATTAATTTGCTCTTCTAATTGTTTAGGATCCAATATTTCCATATTGTGTACATCTAAAATCACGTTCCCATTGTCTGTAACTACACCTTGTCTATAAACAGGATCGCCACCTAGTTTTACCAACTCTCTGGCGACATAGCTTCTAGCCATAGGAATAACCTCAACCGGAAGGGGGAAGTTGCCTAGTACAGGGACCAGCTTGGATTCGTCGGCGATACACACAAAAGTTTTTGCAACGGCTGCAACAATTTTTTCACGCGTTAATGCAGCACCGCCACCTTTAATCATATGCATATGTTCAGTAATTTCGTCAGCACCATCCACATATACGTCAATTTCACTGACACTGTTTAAATCAAACACTTCAATGCCGTGCGCTTTCAAACGTTCTGTTGACGCTTCTGAACTAGAAACAGCACCTTCAATGCGATCTTTCATTGTCGCTAATGCATCAATGAAATGATTAACGGTTGAGCCAGTACCAACGCCAACAATCGTGTCTTCGGTGACAAATTCCAGCGCTTTGATAGCTGCTGCTTTTTTCATTTCATCTTGAGTCATAGCGGTAAAAAACCTTATATAAATTGATAATGTTTAGACGGAGTGTATATTTCGGGAATAGGTACATCCCAGTGTTCTGTCGGAATTTCTTCAACAAGCTGGCAGTCATGTGCCAAGCCAATTGGCCAAAGGCTTGTGTTTTCATCTTCTTTAAATGATTGAAACCAACGGCTAAGTGTGCGGTCATAAAAGCCGCCCCCCATACCCAAGCGAGCACCATCTTTGTCAAAGGCTACTAGTGGTGTGAAAATGATATCAATATCCTCTAAAGGGACCACATCAAGACAATTAAGTTGGGGCTCAGGTATCCCATATTGGTTTGGTAGCATTTTACTATGCGCTTGATATTTCAAAAATAACAAGTGGTGTGGATTAAACGGATGAATTCTTGGTAGACATACGGTCTTGTTCTGTTGCCAACACCAATCAATAAATGGGGTGGTGTCTAATTCACCATCGTTAGTTAGGTATATCGCAACCGTGCTGGCATGTTGAATACGGGATTGTTGTTGCAGGCGCATATTTAACGCCGCCGCTGCCTCTTGTTGTACCTGCGACGACAGGCCTCGCCTTTTTTGGCGTACCATGTGACGTAAAGATTGTCTGCTAACAGCGGTCATCTGCAAAATATGGCGATGAAGAAAGTTGCGCTATTGTAATGTGAATTGTAGATAAAAAAAAGCTCGACGTTAATCGAGCTTTTCATAAGAAGTTTTCGTGTAAGAAAAGTGTAGATTAGCTATGCTTTTCCGCCATAGCTTCATGCGTAGCTGTTACTTCCATTTCTTCTTCTAATTTTGCGTCAAGTGTATTGGTTTTCTCACCTTCAGCACCATGCATCCACTCAACAAGTTTGTTAGCGCTTAGGAAAATAATTACCGCGGTAACAAGTGCACCAATACCAACACCTAAGAAGATATTAAATGCATTGTTCACTTGCTCTTCACCTTCACCAACAAATGAACCAATAAATGCAGCTAAGTAATTTGATAATGCAGTAAAGAAGAACCAACAACCCATTAGTAAAGAAGTAAACTTAAGCGGAGCTAATTTGGAAACCATCGATAAGCCGATTGGAGATAAACACAACTCGCCTAATGTGTGGAAAAGGTAGGCAAAAACAAGGAAAAGTAAGCTCACTTTAATTGACGTATCGCCGCCTTGCGCCATTGTTGCTAAAACCATAACAAAGAAGCCTATGGCGAGGAATACCATCGCAAGACCAAATTTTACTGGTGATGTTGGCTCCTTGCTACCCATTTTGACCCATACCGAAGCGATAACTGGTGCAAGTAAAATGATAAACATCGCATTTAATGATTGGAACCATGAAGCTGGTATTTCAAAACCCATCACATTACGTTCAGTAAATTGTGAAGCATAAATGTTAAATAGTCCGCCTGCTTGTTCAAAGCCAGCCCAGAAAATAACAGAGAATACACTCATGATTAAGATAACTTTGGTACGGTCTTTTTCTTCTTTAGTTAACGCCGCAGCTTTTAAATCTTCTTTCGACTGTTTCGCTAATTGCGCTGAAGGTTTAACACCAATATCACCAAGGTATTTATTGGCCAAGGTTAACTGTAGAGCTAAACCAATCAACATACCGCAGCCTGCAGCAATAAAGCCGTAGTGCCAGTTAATTTGTTCACCTAAATAGCCAACGATAAGAGGAGACAAGAACGCACCTAAGTTGATACCCATGTAGAAAATGGTAAATGCACTATCGCGGCGATGATCACCTTCTTCGTATAAGTCACCAACTAAGCTTGATACGTTGGCTTTGAACAGACCATTACCACAACAAATTAATACTAAGCCAATATAGAAAACCATTTCTTCCATGCCGGGAATCATAGTTTTAGGAATACCTAGCGTGAAATAACCCGCAGAAAATAAAATACCACCTAATATGATGGCCTTTCGCTGACCAATGAAATTATCTGCTAACCAACCACCAATCATTGGAGTAAGGTAAACAGCCATCGTAAATGTGCCGTATAAACCTAACGCATCACCGGTTGTCCAACCAAAACCACCATCTTCTACTGCTGCTACCAAATAAAGTACTAATAGCGCGCGCATACCGTAGTAACCAAAACGTTCCCACATTTCGGTACCAAACAATAGGAATAATCCCTTCGGGTGTCCTAAAAAGTTACCCTCAGATCGAACTGTCATAAATTTATCCTTCCAACTAGCACTTTTTCGTTTACATCTTATTCTTTTTGTATATTTACCCGTCAGGTAGTAATAAAAAGCGCTTTAAATTATTAATGCCAGCGGGTGTTATACCTTTGAAAGCGGTTAAAGGCAAGTCTAACCAGCGCTTGAATTGGAATGGTTAATGAAAACTTTCTGGGTTTTAATCAGTTTCGGGTGACCAAAGTGAATAATTAATCAACAACTAAATATGAGCGATATCAGTCAATACTTTTTTGGCGAAAACACATTTAGCTAGAGTTGAAACTAGGATTCATAGTAGACTAACCCAAAAATAAACTATCAATCATGTCGTAGTACATTCAGGGAAATTGATTCAGTATGTTAAAACCAATAGATGATTCGAAAATTGCCATTATAGGCTTAGGATATGTAGGCCTTCCTTTGGCTGTAGAGTTTGGTAAATCTTATCAGACTATAGGGTTCGATATTAATGAAACCCGCATCAATGAGCTCCGAGAAGGTAAAGATTTTACACTTGAAGTGTCAGATGAAGAATTGGCTAGCAGTGAATATTTGCATTACACGTCGGTTGTTGACGAACTAGCACCAGCGAACGTCTATATTGTTACTGT
Source organism: Thalassotalea fusca (assembly GCF_053485835.1). Lineage (NCBI taxonomy): Bacteria > Pseudomonadati > Pseudomonadota > Gammaproteobacteria > Alteromonadales > Colwelliaceae > Thalassotalea > Thalassotalea fusca. Next base: position 127,201 of record NZ_JBQRUN010000010.1, on the reverse strand, counting down.
GCCGACCCCAATAGATGAGCATAAACAACCTGATTTAACGCCCCTAATTAAAGCCAGTCAAATGCTTGGCAAGGTAATTAAGGAAGGCGATATTGTTATTTACGAATCAACTGTATACCCAGGGGCTACTGAAGAAGTTTGTATTCCGCAGCTAGAGCAAGTATCTGGTTTAACATTTAATCAGGATTTCTTTGCTGGCTATAGCCCGGAACGTATTAATCCCGGTGATAAAGAGCACCGAGTGACAAACATCTTAAAAGTGACTTCCGGCTCTAACCCCGAAGTCGCACAGTTTATTGATGATCTTTACGCTTCCATAATTACTGCTGGGACGTATTTGGCGTCTTCGATTCGAGTCGCTGAAGCTGCAAAAGTGATTGAAAATACGCAGCGAGATTTAAACATTGCGCTAATTAACGAGTTAGCTGTTATCTTTAATAAGTTAGGAATTGATACAGAAGAAGTTTTAAAAGCCGCGGGTACTAAATGGAACTTCTTACCGTTCAGACCTGGATTAGTTGGTGGACACTGTATTGGCGTAGATCCGTATTACTTGACGCATAAGGCTCAAGCCATTGGTTACAACGCAGAAGTCATTCTAGCCGGTAGACGTATAAACGATGGAATGGGTGCTTATGTTGTCGCTGAGTTAACCAAAGCAATGATCAAGCGTCGCATTCAAGTGCACGGTGCAAACGTATTGGTTATGGGACTTACGTTTAAAGAAAACTGTCCTGATGTTAGAAACACTAAAGTAGTCGATATACTTTCTGAACTTGCCGAATATGAAATCAATGTTGATGTATACGATCCTTGGGTTAACCCTGAAGAAGCTGAGTATGAATACGGCGTTCAATTAATAGATGCGCCTAAAAAAGCACAATACGATGCAGTTATATTTGCTGTTGCTCATCATCAATTCAAAGCCATGACGAAACAAGATATTGAATCTTTGGTTAAAGACGAGCATGTGATTTATGATCTTAAATACATGCTTGATCCGGATTGGGTAGATTTGAGGCTATAAAGCGCCCTGAATTTAACTAACAAACGCGACTTCTTAGTCGCGTTTTTGGTTTTATAGACCTAATTGAAAGAACTTGTGGCAGTATCATCTAGATTTAACAGGGCGCTTCTTTTCGTTGTAGCATTTCGCGTGTACACTATCGACAATTAGCTAATGGAGTGGATTTTCAAATGAGTAAATACCTAGAAGTGCAATCACAACTAAAGACAACGCAACACACATGGTTGGTTACAGGTTGTGCAGGCTTCATCGGTTCGAATCTTGTCGAAATGTTATTGCTTTTAGGGCAAAAAGTTATTGGGCTTGATAACTTTGCGACAGGGCACCAAAAAAACTTAGACGAAGTTGAGCAGATTGTTACCAGCGAATTATGGGCTAACTTTTCCTTTATTGAAGGTGATATTCGCAATTTAAACGACTGTCAAAATGCAGTAAAAGGTGTTGATTATGTTTTACATCAAGCGGCACTAGGGTCAGTACCACGCTCAATCGCAGATCCGATTACGTCAAATGAAACGAATATCAGTGGCTTCTTAAATATGCTAGTAGCGTCAAAAGATGCTGGCGTGAAAAACTTTGTATATGCTGCATCCAGTTCCACTTACGGTGACCATCCTGCATTACCGAAAGTAGAGGAAAATATTGGTAACCCATTGTCGCCGTATGCGGTGACTAAATATGTCAATGAATTATACGCTAGCGTGTTTAAGCGTACTTATGATTTTAATACGATAGGTTTACGATACTTCAACGTGTTTGGTAAACGTCAAGACCCAAATGGTGCCTATGCCGCGGTTATTCCAAAATGGACATCTGCCATGTTTAACAAAGAAGAAGTGTTTATTAATGGCGATGGTGAAACAAGCCGCGACTTCTGTTTTGTTGAAAATGCTGTACAGGCTAATATCCTCGCTGCATTGTCGCAGGAAAAAGGGTTGAATCAAGTCTATAACGTTGCTGTGGGCGACCGTACTACTTTAAATATTCTGTTTGATAGTCTCAAAAATGCATTGCGCGAAAATAATGTTGATTATGATGGCGAACCCACATATAGAGAATTTAGGGCAGGCGATGTGAGACATTCACAAGCGGATATTACCAAAGCACGTGAATTATTGGGATATGAACCTGAATATCGTATTCAGCAAGGCATTTCCAAGGCAATGTTGTGGTACGTAGATAACCTATAGATAAATAAACAGTATTTTTACAGTAAATAGAAGATCAAGAAAAATCATGAACAAAAAAATAACGAAGGCGGTAATTCCCGTAGCGGGATTAGGGACGCGGATGCTACCAGCCACAAAGGCTATCCCCAAGGAAATGTTACCAATAGTTGATAAACCTTTAATACAGTACATTGTTGATGAGTGTGTAATGGCGGGTATAAAGGAAATTGTACTGGTTACTCATTCTTCAAAAAATGCGATAGAGAATCATTTTGATAAATCGTTTGAATTGGAGACTACCCTAGAAAAGCGTGTTAAACGTCAATTGTTGGATGAAATTCAGGGAATATGTCCTCCTGGCGTAACAATCATGCATGTCCGACAAGGGGAAGCTAAAGGATTAGGGCATGCCGTTTTAAAAGCAAGACCACTAGTGGGAAATGATCCATTTGTGGTGGTATTACCGGATGTAATTATTGATGATGCAAGTGCGAATCTAAAATGCGAAAATCTGGCTGCAATGATTAGTCGCTACAATGAGACTGGCAAAAGTCAAATCATGGTAGAACCAATTCCCATGGAGAAAGTTAGCAGTTACGGTATTGCCGATTGTGAGGGCCATGAGCTTGCCGCTGGAGAGTCTAAATTGATGACCGCTGTGGTAGAAAAGCCGACGATTGATGAAGCACCGTCAAATTTAGCTGTGGTAGGACGTTATGTGCTCTCGGAGCAAATATGGCCGTTACTAGAGTTTACTCCACCAGGCGCAGGCGATGAAATTCAATTGACTGATGCGATTGCAAGCTTAATGAAAGTCGAACCTGTTGAGGCATTTCACATGACGGGCAAATCTCATGATTGTGGCTCTAAATTTGGGTATATGTGTGCTTGCTTGGAATATGGATTACGTCATTCTGAAGTAGGTGAGCGACTCCAAGGATTAGTAAATCAATTGGCATTAAACGAATAATCTATACTTACGGTAGTAAAAAACTCATTTATTCCTAAACGTTCTAAGTAATCTGTTTGTTATATGGAAGTTGTAGTGGAATTGTGTGAAAATCTCTTCAGATTAAAATTGGGCTAGCACTAAGATGAACCTAACACATTTAAAGAAACTAGAAGCTGAATCTATACAGATTATACGAGAAGTCGCTGCAGAATTTGATAAACCAGTAATGCTCTATTCTGTGGGTAAAGACTCTGCTGTTTTGCTTCACTTGGCACGAAAAGCGTTTGCGCCAGGGAAAATCCCATTTCCATTACTGCATGTTGATACCACATGGAAGTTCAAGGAAATGATTGCATTTCGTGATCGCATAGCAAAAGAATATGGATTTGATTTGATCGTACATAAAAATCCTGAAGGTATTGCGATGAATATCAATCCGTTTGTCCATGGCAGCGCAAAGCATACAGATATCATGAAAACTCAAGGGTTGAAACAGGCCTTAGACAAGTATGGATTTGATGCCGCATTTGGTGGCGCACGTCGTGATGAAGAAAAGTCGCGAGCCAAAGAACGAGTTTATTCATTCAGAGACAAAAACCACCGTTGGGATCCTAAAAGCCAGCGCCCTGAACTGTGGAATATCTACAATGGTAAGGTTAACAAAGGGGAGAGTATTCGCGTATTTCCTTTGTCTAACTGGACAGAGCTAGATATTTGGCAATATATCTATCTGGAAAACATTGAAATTGTACCATTGTACTTATCGGCTGAACGCCCTGTAGTCGAGCGAGATGGTACCTTAATTATGGTTGACGATGATCGTATGCCGTTAGAAGAAGGCGAAAAACCGCAGATGAGAAAAGTACGCTTTAGAACATTAGGCTGTTACCCATTAACGGGGGCCGTAGAATCTGAGGCTGCTACATTACCTGATATCATCCAGGAAATGTTATTAACGAAAACATCTGAACGACAAGGGCGTGTTATCGATCACGATTCTGCGGGCTCTATGGAGAAAAAGAAAATGGAAGGTTACTTCTAGTTTTTACTTTATTTCTTCATTGTTAAATTTTTCTAAGGAATTCAAATGAGTCACCAATCTGATTTAATCGAAAGTGATATTCAAGCGTATTTAAAGCAACATGAGAATAAAGAACTCGTGCGCTTTTTAACTTGTGGCAGTGTAGACGACGGTAAGAGTACATTGATCGGGCGTTTACTCCACGATTCTAAGATGATCTTTGAAGATCAACTTGCTGCTATTGAAAAAGACAGTAAAAAGTCAGGAACTACTGGGGAAGCTATTGATTTAGCGTTACTGGTAGACGGTTTGCAGTCTGAACGTGAACAAGGCATAACGATTGACGTTGCTTATCGTTATTTTTCTACTGACAAGCGTAAATTTATTATTGCAGACACGCCTGGACACGAACAATATACCCGAAATATGGCTACAGGTGCTTCTACCTGTGATCTCGCGATTATTCTTATTGATGCGCGCCGTGGTGTTCAAGTACAAACTCGCCGCCATTCGTTTATTTGCTCGTTGCTAGGGATTAAGCACGTGTTGATTGCGGTAAATAAAATGGATTTAGTTGAATATAGCCAAGACCGCTATCAGGAAATCAAAAAAGAGTACCGAGCGTTTGCAGAAGATTTGGCTTTTGAAGATATTCGTTTTGTGCCAATTTCAGCACTCAATGGTGACAATGTGGTTTCTGAAAGTGAGCACATGCCTTGGTATCCAGGTGCGACATTGATGAAACTGTTAAACACAGTACGTGTTGATAATGATGATTCGTGTACAGAGTTTAGATATCAAGTGCAATATGTAAACCGCCCAAATCTAAATTTTAGAGGGTTTTCCGGCACGGTTAATTCAGGTCACGTTAGAGTTGGCGACGATGTTGTCGCCTTACCCTCTGGAAAAGAAAGTCGCGTGAAGTCGATCGAGACATTTGATGGTGCACTAGAACGTGCAGACAAAGGCATGGCTGTGACCATTACGCTTGAGGATGAGATTGATATTAGTCGTGGCGAAATGATCGTTAAAAAGGGAAGTTTGCCTACATCGTCTAAAGAATTTAACGCAAATGTCGTATGGATGAATGAAGACGAGCTAGAAACTGGACGTGAATACTACATCAAACATGGTAGTAAAATGACGACAGGGCACGTAGTTGATTTTGAATCACGAACCGATGTAAATACCATGGAAAAAGCAGATGTTACGCAGCTAGCTTTGAATGAAATTGGTTCTGTGAATTTTGAAGTAAGTGAAAAGTTACACTTTGATCCCTATCACACCAATCGCGCAACAGGGGCATTTATTATCATTGATCGCTTATCCAATATTACCGTTGGTGCGGGTATGATCGTAAAAGCCAATGAAGATGCTGCGTTGCATCAATATTCTGATTTTGAACTAGAGTTTAACTCGCTTGTACGTAAGCACTTCCCACACTGGGGTGCGCGTGATATTTCAAAATTGTCCTAACGATAAACTAGTGTGAACAACGTCTTATATTGTTCACACTATTTCTTGGCTTCTGAGTTGCTTAGCGATTTGTTAACCGTTAATGTAGATCGGCACGTTTTATTTTTAAAGGCACACTAAAATGATATCTGCCCAATGGCAGCTGTTTGCCATTTTCATTTTTACTTTCATAGGCTTGCTAAAATATCAGCGAGTACCTGAACGTGTATTTGCGGCAGCGATGCTAATTTGTTTTGCCCTAGGGTTTCTGGAACCTCAAGACATCCTAAACAATGCAGTAAACCCTGGTTTAGTAACTTTATTGTTACTGGTGCTTAGTTCGTTTGCTATCGAGCGGACAAGTGTATTGCGACGTCTATCTAGCAGCCTAATCAATGGTTCCAAAATAAAATCCACCGCACGAACTTTAATATCGACAGCACTGGCATCAGCCATGATGAATAATACCGCTGTTGTAGCGGCACTGATTGCTACCATTAAAAATAACAAACTCATTAACCCAGGCAAGCTGCTGCTTCCCCTATCTTTTGCCGCAATTCTAGGCGGAACACTTACACTTGTCGGTACATCTACCAACCTCATCATCAATACCATGTACATAGAGCAGGGCCAGCCTAGTCTTGGCTTTTTTGACTTTACGCTAGTTGGCGGTAGTGCAATGTTAGTGTGTTTGTTGCTAATCATAGCCAGACAACGAACCTTACCTGACATGGAACTTGAAAGTGATGCCAATCAGGATTATTTATTAGAAGCTGAAGTCTCGGAGCAATCAAAGTTAATTGGTTTAACTATCGAAGAAAATGGCTTACGTAACCTTGATTCGCTGTTTTTGGTCGAAATAGTTCGGAAAGGACGATTAATCTCGCCAGTGGCACCTGATGAAATTGTGCTTCAAGGGGATAAGTTGATATTTTCTGGAGATATTTCGAAAGTACTTATTTTACAGCAATTTGATGGCTTAACACTGTTTGCCGAGAAGGATGGTTTATTAAGGGATAACTTAACTGAAGTCTTGATAAAACCCGACTCGGCCGTAGTGGGTAAAACCTTGAAAACGGCTGGGTTCAGGGCTCGTTTTGATGCTGCTGTCGTGGCAATTCGTCGAGAAGGTGTATCACTGTCAGGTAAGTTGGGAGAACTCATCATTCAGCCCGGTGATTTTTTGGTTTTAGCTGTTGGTAATGATTTTAGTTCTCGGACAAATTTAAGTAAAAACTTTTTCATCCTTTCAGGACATAAACCAGATAATATGCTGTCAGGGTGGCGAGATACGACTACAGTTCTTGGCTTTATTACTACTATAGGTTTGTCAGTACTTACCGAGCTAACATTGTTAAAATGCCTAATATTCTATGTGGCTTTCTTAATTTTTAGCCAAGCACTAACCGTGAATGAAATAAAACGTCGTTTCCCGCTAGAGATATGGATGATAGTACTAGGGGCGTTGTCATTGGCCAATGCGTTGGAATCTACAGGAACAACTGAAGTACTTGCGCAACTTATTCAAACGTTCTTAAATGGACAAAGTCCATTTATAACCCTAGTGATAATATTTTTCACGACTCTGATCGTTACTGAAATAGTCACGAATAGTGCGGCGGCTGCGCTGATTTTCCCAATTGCTTATAGCATAGCGTTAGGAATGAACGTCAGTCCAATGCCATTTGTTATGGCGGTTGCATTTGCCGCAAGTGGTAGCTTTATCAGTCCTTATGGTTACCAAACAAATGTAATGGTGTTCAATGCGGGAAATTATACTTTGGCCGATATGGTTAAGTTTGGTTTACCCGTTTCGTTAACCTATAGCGTAGTTGTATTATTGCTCCTGCCAATTATTTTTCCCTTTTAAAGTGGTCTCTCAATATGAAAACCGAAAATACTGTGTGGCATCATCAAGCCATTACAAAATCACAAAGAGCTTCGCTTAACAATCAAAAGCCTTGTTTACTTTGGTTTACTGGTTTAAGTGGCTCAGGAAAATCAACGATTGCTAATGCAGTAGATGTCATGCTGTTTGAGCTAGGGTGTCGTACATATTTACTTGACGGTGACAATGTACGTCATGGATTAAACGGCGATTTAGGGTTTACTGATAATGACCGCATTGAAAACTTACGGCGAATTAGTGAAGTGGCCAAACTGTTTGTTGATGCAGGAGTCATTGTTTCTACAGCATTTATTTCACCATTTAAGCAAGAACGCTCAATGGCTCGCGAAAAGTTAGCCGAGGGTGAATTCATTGAGGTATTCATTGATACGCCCATTGAAATTTGCGAACAAAGAGATCCTAAAGGGCTATATCAAAAGGCACGTGCAGGCGAAATTAAAGATTTTACGGGAATAGATTCTGTTTACGATATTCCTGAGGAACCTGATATTCATGTAAAAACGGCTGCTGGCAGCATCGAAGATTGCGCAAGGCAAATCGTTGATTATCTTGTTGAAAATCAATATGTGAATGTTTCACAATAAGGACATAGTTTATGCATTATGATGTATTCAACGGCGATGCAGATGGCATCATTGCACTTGTACAATTAAGACTGAATGACCCTAAACAAAGTCAATTAATCACGGGCGTTAAACGTGATATTGAATTAGTTAAGCGTGTTGATGTAGACAATGCGTCTTCTGTTACAGTACTCGATATTTCAATGGAGAAAAACCAAGCGGCACTTATTGAGTTACTAGAGCGAAGCGTTCCGGTCTTCTATGCCGATCACCATCGTGCTGGTGATATTCCCGAATCTGCCTTTCTTGAAGCGCATATTGATCTAGACGCTAATACCTGTACAAGTTTAATCGTTAATCACTACTTATCTGGAAAGTATGCCAAATGGGCTGTTGCGGCTGCTTATGGTGATAATATGATAAGTGCTGCTGAACAGCTTGCGGACGAACTTGCGCTTAACCAGTTTGAGCGGGAGCAACTGAAACAGTTAGGCATATATGTGAACTATAATGGCTACGGCGCATCCGAAGAAGATTTACATTTTCCTCCGTCTGAATTATTCAAGTTGCTTGTTAAATATCAAGACCCACTGTTACTCATTGATGATAAGTCATCGGTCTTTTGGCTATTAAAAGCGGCATATGAGCAAGATATGTCGCTCGCAGACGGCGCAGAAGAGCTTAAAGATGATGAGGTATGTAAAATCATTTCTCTACCAGATCAGCCTTGGTCTCGAAGAGTGAGTGGTGTAATTGGTAACGAACTCGCTAATCAATCACCTGACAAAGCACATGCCGTCATCACTGAAAATGCGGATGGAAGCTATAGAGTCAGCCTTCGCGCACCGCTTACCAATAAACAAGGGGCAGACAAAATTTGCGTGAAATTTGATACCGGTGGTGGGCGAGCCGCTGCTGCAGGTATTAACTATTTGCCAGCAAATAAGTTACAATGTTTTATTAGTGAAGTGCATGAATATTATGGACAGCAAGTATAGGACTATACGATGAGTTTACTGGTTACAGGTGGTACGGGCTACATAGGTAGCCATACAATTGTTGAGCTATTAGCGCTTAACTACGATATAGTTATTATTGATAATTTGTCGAATTCGTCTGAGATCGTGTTAGAGCGAATTGATAAAATAACGGGCAAATCTGTTACCTTTATTAAGGCGGACATCTTCGATGAAGTGGCATTATCGGCTATCTTTGAGCAGCATAATATTGAAGCCGTCATTCATTTTGCTGGCTTAAAAGCGGTTGGCGAGTCAAATGAAATTCCCTTGCACTATTATCAGAATAATGTTGCAGGCACTTTAACATTACTTAATGTAATGAAGGCGAACAATGTAAAACGATTGGTTTTTAGCTCGTCAGCGACGGTTTATGGTGACAAAAATGTAGCCCCATTGAATGAGTCCATGCCGACCTCTGCAACGAATCCTTACGGACAAACAAAGTTGATGGTAGAGCATATACTCTTTGATTTAGCTAAGAGTGACCCAACATGGTCTATCGCTAGTTTACGCTATTTTAATCCTATCGGTGCACATCCAAGTGGCTTAATTGGTGAAAACCCTAATGGTATTCCAAATAACCTCTTACCTTATGTAGCGCAGGTTGCAGTTGGTAGGCTCGCGCATGTAAACGTATTCGGTGATGATTACGATACGGTTGATGGCACAGGTGTGAGAGACTATATACATGTTGTCGACCTAGCAAAAGGGCATGTCAAAGCATTGGAAAAATTGGATGAGATTGAAGGCTGTCATGCTGTTAACTTAGGCACCGGAAATGGTACGTCGGTTTTGGAAATCATTCGCACCTTTGAAGAAGTGTCTAAACGTAAGGTTGCCTTTCAAATTGCGCCGCGTCGTGAAGGGGATTTAGCTACGGTATTTGCTGATGCATCGTTGGCTGATTCACTCTTAGGCTGGAAAGCTGAACATGATTTGAACGATATGATTACCGACACATGGCGATGGCAATCTGAAAACCCAAATGGATTTGAATAAATTGAAATAGCAAAGAAAACACATAAAAAATGCGCTGTTTAGCGCATTTTTTATGTATTTAATACCAATCTCTTATACGGGGCGGTATAAGAGGTTCCGGCTAAGTAATGTGTTTTGACTGCTCATCAGCCCAATTGAGCGCCTCGTTGTAGTCTTTGTTGACTTGGTCTTTGTCTAGCCCTAGCTTTTCAATAACTAATGACGTTTTATCCCACTCTGCGCGCTCTATAAATTCAAGTAATTTAATAATTGCTGCCATCACGCCTTTCTTGTTTAGCAGGGTATCTTTGATTTCTTGTGCAAGCGGTAGTTTTTCTAAAACGCTAGAGAGTTCTTCATCGAGTATTGCATCGATCAATGAGAGCAAGCCGGTAAGAAATGCGATTGATGTGTCAAGCGGCGTATTTATTTGTGTTGACACCAACTCACAGAATTTCGCCCTGGTCATTGCTTCATTGATAAGTTCACTAGGCTTATCCGGGTTAACATTGGTGGCAAACATCAGACCCAAAAAGCGTTTTAATTCGACCGAACCAAGTGTAACCAATGCTTGTTTTATTGTTGATATTTCTGCTCGACGTCTGAAAATCGCAGAGTTAGCATAGCGCAGTAACTTATACGACAGAGAAACATCTCGCTCAAATACCTTGGTAATACTGGCTAAATCAAGTTCAGGTTTAGATGTTTCATAAAGCAACTCTGCCATGGCCATTTGAGATGGTGACAGATTCTTTGCTTTCACCATTTCTGGCTTGGAAAAAAAGTAGCCTTGAAAAAGCTCAAAGCCTAGTTCTACTGCTTGATTGTATTGTTCGTAAGTTTCAACTTTCTCTGCGAGTAATTGAATGTGCGGATGTAATGAAATAGCGGATTTTATTTCGTTGATTGTTTCAATACTGGTGTTTTGCCAATCAACCTTAATTATTTTGATATAAGGATAAAAGTGCGCCCATACCTTCTGGTGCTCGTAGTCATCGAGTGCAAGTGTGTAGCCTTTTTGATGTAAATCTTGACATAAACCTAGCAGTTTTTTCCCTGGTTTTATCGTTTCAAGAATTTCAACCACTAACTCATCTGTGGTTAACATTTCAGGAAGGCCTCTACTAAGTGTATCTAACGTAAAATTAATAAATGCAGGCTTGTTGGCGGTGAACTCGCTGATACCCATATTAAACTGACTAGCCTCGATCATCTTTGACGTAGCTTCATCACTGTCAACTTCAGGGAAGACGTTATCTATACTGTCCCTAAACAATAACTCATATGCAAATAAGTTTTTGTCTTTATCAAGTATAGGTTGTCGTGCTGCGTAAAAATACATATAAAACCCTGATTTTAAAAGCTTTGTTACAGTTATAGTATGGGGGTGTTGCTGCAAAAATCAATGTATGACGAGATTTACAGTGAGTTATTAATAGTTTACTTGCTAATTTCACTTCCTTAAAGAATTTTGTGGTAATGTTTAAGGATATTCCGATTTTTATGATCAAGTTAATAATTATAGCAAAAGAAACACGATGCAATAATAAGGCTGCGATTTCATAATCGGTTGTTATAATTCAAGTTTAACTTGTTAAGTTGCAATAAACTCATATCAACAGTAATACATTGTAGGTACGAGCACTTGGCAATACTCAAGTCGCGACGTTCGAGCTAAACATTTTAAACAAGATGACTGTTTAGCGACTAATTTGTTTGGAGGTTAATTTGGCAATTGGCACGATAATATCGCTCGCCCTTTATTTTATTACTATGCTGGCCATTGGGCTTTATGCATATAGAAAATCCACTAACGATGTCTCTGGCTATATGTTAGGTGGGAGAAATCTAAGTCCATCTGTTACTGCCTTGTCTGCTGGAGCTTCTGATATGAGCGGGTGGATGCTAATGGGGCTGCCAGGAGCAATGTATATTACCGGATTAAGTAGCGCGTGGATTGCAGTAGGTCTTGTCATCGGCGCCTATCTAAACTATTTAGTTGTGGCTCCTAGACTTCGAACTTATACCGAAGTGGCAAATGATTCCATAACATTGCCTGATTTTTTCGAAAATAGGTTTAATGATCATTCTCATACATTACGAATTATCTCATCGATTGTTATCATTGTTTTCTTCACCTTATATACTTCATCTGGCATTGTTGCAGGCGGTAAACTTTTTGAGAGTTCGTTTGGGTTAAGCTATGAATTAGGGCTATACGTAACGGCTGGTGTTGTTGTTTGTTATACCTTATTCGGTGGTTTTTTAGCGGTTAGCCTTACTGACTTTGTTCAGGGCTGCATTATGTTCTTGGCATTAGTGCTCGTGCCTTTTGTGGTACTGACTGATGTTGGTGGTTTTGACGTGCTAATTAACAGTATTGAACAGAAAAACCCTGATTTACTCGATATGTTTGGTGGGGTGACGCTTATTGGTGTTGTCTCTGCAATGGCCTGGGGCCTTGGTTATTTTGGCCAACCACACATAATTGTTCGTTTTATGGCAATTCGTTCGACCGATGATTTACCCACAGCCAGAAGGATAGGGATGACATGGATGATTGTAGCCATTTGTGGTGCGATGGCTACTGGTTTTGCAGGAATTGCTTTTGTTGCGAAATCAGGCATTGCATTAAATGACGCGGAAACAATCTTTATTGTTTTATCGCAATTACTCTTTCATCCATTAATAGCGGGATTCTTATTGGCAGCTATTCTTGCAGCAATTATGAGTACAATTTCTTCGCAACTATTAGTAACCTCTAGTTCGCTTACTGGTGATTTCTATCAAATCTTTGTGAATAAATCGGCTTCAGAAAAACAACTAGTAACTGTTGGTAGAATTTCCGTACTAGTTGTAGCATTGGTTGCGATATATTTGGCTTATGACCGTGACAGTTCGATCTTAAGTTTAGTGAGTAATGCATGGGCGGGCTTTGGTGCTGCATTTGGACCAGTGGTCATTATGAGCTTATATTGGAAGCGCATGAATAAACAAGGAGCCATTGCGGGAATGCTTGCTGGCGCAGCCACTGTGCTCATATGGATTTACGCACCGATTACAGTTGGTGGTCAGAGCTTGAGCAGTGTGATATATGAAATTGTACCGGGCTTTATCGTTTGTACCCTCACTGTATATGTGGTGAGTCTACTAACACAGTCTCCTTCGTCAGATCTGGTTGAAACGTTTGAGCAGGTGGCAGCTAAGTAACCACTTAATGACATAAAACCTCATGTATAAAAAAGCTCGAACTGTATCAGTTCGAGCTTTTTGTTTTTTATGGCTGTACACGACAATATTCTTTTCTAAGTGACGTTTAACGCTTAGATAATGTTATGTTGACCAACGTACGGTTTTGTTTAGCTTTTGTTGCCATACATTAACAGGTTCATCTTGTGCACCTACAACGATGATATTGCTTTGATTAAATCTAGTTGATGTACCGTGAAGTCCGCCTTTTGAAAACTCTGGTTGTGATGCCAGGTGTTCGCTATTTGGAATAATAAACACATTCACAGGGGAAGACTTTCCTTTAAAAACCAAATGTAGGCTCTTCATTCCATCAAATCGACAATAGTCCGCCATCATCAACTCTCCCATAGTGTCAACAAAGCTACCATTGAATGATGCCATTTTTTGGTTTAGTGCCGTGAGTGACACCTTTGCTTCACTGTTGTTACTGAAATAATCCGCTTCGTGTTCAGTGTGCGCAATGGCGTACTCGCCAATGTCCACATAAGCATGTGAAAACTGTAAGGTGTGCACACTAATGCCAACCGCGAATGCAACAGATGCTGCTATAGCTAACTTGATGCGCTTCGCTTTCGTTTGTTGACGATGACTTGCTAACGACTGTCTAAGTATGAGCTTTTCTTTTAAATCTCCCGGTACTGGTACCGATAGTGCGCGGTTAATCTGTGCATCGAGTTGTTCAATCTCGTGCGCAAATTTTTGTTTAGCAAGATCCTCTGCTTGTGCACTCAACACTGCTTCATCAGTGGAGTTGGGATCTGCATATAAAATTCGTCTAAATTGCAAATCATCCATTGTAAACGCCTCTTAACTTAGGTTCGTTGTCAATTGCTTCTTTGAGCTGGTTACGTGCTCTAAATAAGCGTGTCATCACAGTGTTCTTATTGAGATCCAATAGTGAAGCAATTTCTTCACCACTGAAGCCGCCGATAACCTGTAATACCAGTGGCTCTCTATATTCTTCCGGCATTTGGGCTATTTTTTCTCTTAACCAGTGATTTTCAATTTCTTGCTCTGTACTCGTTGAAACCGTATCAGTAATTGACGACTCTTCATATTCGCCCATATCAAATCGCTTTCGCTCAAACCGTCTTGCATTTTCGCGTCGCAATATCGTGATAAGCCAAGATTTGGCAGCCTTTTCATCTTTCAAAGAATCTAAAGACTTCCATGCCCGTAAAAAGGTTTCCTGAACGAGATCTTCGGCAACCTGTTTTTCGTGGCAAAGCCAATAGGCGTATCGATATAAATCACTATGTAACGCGTTAACCAGAGCCTCATATCTAACTTGCTTACTTGCCATATGCATATTTCAAATAGTGTCTCGCCTGTTTCATTGCTATGAGTATAACGACATTCGCAGGCTATACTAATTTTTCTCCATTGTGACTAACTTCTGGTGATCGCTTGCCAACACATTCCACCTGAATTGATAGCTTCATCGCCAGCGCTTTCTATTGTGCTTAATATTCAGTAGTACTTAAGTGATGTACAAATCGGTATCACTTTCGTTCGGCATGTAATTTCATGCATTGAAATTTCTGTTTTAAGCAGTCGTATATGCAGAACAATACGACTTTGTTAGTTGCTGTTTGCTGAAGAATAAGACCTGAGAGGTATTGAAATCATTTCATTTACGTGAAATTTTTATTGGTAAAATATCAAGTGAAGTAAATTTTAGGTGTGTTTCCACCTAGCGTTACTGAACCTAATTATGCTCATGTAACGCTAAGTGATAGTAGTTTATGGCTAAAGTGGATTGAGCGTCATATTGTTTTGTTTGGCTGTTTTTGGTGTTCGATGTAAGCGCTGCACAGCTTCTAGCAATGTATCAGGCTGCCATTCAACAGAATTACGGCCATATTGTGCTTGTTGTAACTGACTGACTGCTTCGTTAAGTTTATCATCTGCAAATGTCGCTAATGCTTGAGATAGCGTAAATATTGGCGTTTGGTGAACATCACTTGCCCATTCAGGTAATAGCTTTAATATCTCGTTGTAATTTTTCTTCTTCGCGGCAGCAAGCAACGACAGATAGGTTTTGCTGGGCGTATTGTTATCAATGGCTTTTTCAGACGGAGTTTGACGTCGCCAATGACTATAACCCCAAGCTAAAGATGTTAGCAACCACAGCGCCAAAAATAGCCACTGCAGTGGGTTGTCACGATAAACAATACTTACACTCTCTGGTGCTGCGTTTGCTACCGATAGCGGTGCAGGGGATACCTGTGACTGAGGTTGTATTGCTTCAAATGCTTCGTTAGGTAATACATTGATCGTTTGTGCTGCTAACGTTGCGGTTTCAAAGCGATTGGTTTGCGTATTCCACCAAGGTATTGATACTTCAGGTAATTGATATTCACCTGCTTTACTTGCAACCAGCGCGTAGTTACGTACCATTTGGCTGACAAGGCGTCCATTATTTATTCCTGAGTGTAGTTCAGGCTGATCGGGATATACTTTGAGGCCTTCTGGCATATCTAACATAAGCTCTGGTAGCTGTTCTTTTGCTAACCCTGCGGCGGTAATGGTAATGACCCGTGTGATAGGTTCACCCACTTTGAAAGTGTCAGGTGCAGGTTGCCAATCTTGATGAATTGCAAGTAATTCGCTTGGCAACCAGAGGCCATCAACCGAAGAAGGTATTGGTTTAATTGTCAGCGTAATGTCGTCACCAAGCACACTCACTGGCTTCGTTTCGGCAAAACTTAAGAAGCTGCCTCTTCTCGATGAAGGTAACATTATTTCGCCAGAGAAAACTGGAGATCGCAACACAAATTCCCCACTAGTTTGGGGGCTAATCGTGTAATTTCGTGTAATGATGCGATAACGTCTACCATTAATAATTGTTTCGGTTTCTTCATCTTTGCCAATTTGCGAAATATTGGCGTCTTCAAGCTCCGGTTCGCTAAGGCTGCCGCGTTTGAGTTCGGCAGAAAAATGAAGCTTAACGGTTAAGGTAATTTGTTGCTGAACAAATGCCTCTTTGGTTGAAATTTCGGAGGTAATAAAAATATCTTTTTGTGAAGCAATACTACTATCGTTTGCTGAAAGTACCTCAAGTTTTATAGGCGCTGTCAAAGCGCCATTTATAGAAAGCGGAGGAATTGTTATATTCCCCTCTCTTTTGGGAACCAGTAATGTAGTCCAGCGCGTAGAACGAGAAGTTTTAAAGTTAACCATGCTCGTTTGCGAACTTACCGACGTTCTGCCGACAATGAAATCATTCATTAAAGGTGATGTATCCAGTGCATTGGTATCAATATCGTCATTGGCGGTAACCGTTAATACAAATGATTCTTTGACCACTACGGGGTTCTTATCAACAGTTGCCGTGACTTCAATAAACGCGTGCGCGCTGTAACTTAGGGTTATTAGCTGTAAAATCAATAATAACCTTACCATTTCTTTTGTGCTCCTGGTTGGTTTCGATTGTGTCGACGTTTTTGATACTCAAGCTGCATTTTATTTCTCAGCAACAAATACGGATCATCTGTTACTTTATTTAATAATTGCATGTGTTTTTGTTCGGTTTCTTTCTCTTGTTGTTCGGCAAGTCTAGCCTGTTGTTCGGCTAGTTTACCTTCTTCATCAGTCTCATTTTGAGCTTGTTCCTGTTGCTTTGATTGCTCATCTTTAGATTCTTGTTCCTGTGACTCTTGTTGCTCTGATGGCGACTGTTCATCGTTCTGCTGCTGTTCTGTATCTTGAGATTGGCTGTTTTGTTGTTGCGTTTGTTCGCCTTGCTCAGATTGATTCTGCTGTTGATTGTCTTGCTGTTGATTGTCTTGCTGTTGTTGTTGCTGATTTTGATCTGACTGTGAAGACTGATCTTGATTCTGCTCTTGGTTTTGGTTTTGTTGCTGATTTTGCTGTTGTTGTAGCAATTTTTCTGTGAGCGTTTTGTTGGCTTGCGCATCCTCATGGCTGGGATCTTGAGCAAGTACTTGTTCAAAGGCATCGATAGCGTCTTGCAATCGACCCAACTTGGCTAGCGTGTTACCTTTGTTGTATAACGCATCAATAGAGTCTAATTGCTCGTACTCGGCAAGTGCGTCTTCGTAGTTTTCAGCTTTGTACAACGCGTTCGCACGCCACATCGGGTCATCGAACAAAGCAGCTGCAGATGAATACTGTTCGTTGTTAAAATGTTCTTGTGCCTGCTGGTCTTTGGTTTTCCATAAGTTTTGCCAAAAGTCCGCCTTGGCATCCATCGGTGCATATATCAATAATGTGACAGGGACTAGGGCAAGTAAATTACCACGTCGAAAGTAGCTCAACGTAAGCGGTAATACGAGTAATAGTAAATACGGGCCGAACTCTTGCCATTGGTCGCCTGCATTCTGGCTTTCTTTATCAGCTTCTTGCTCAAATGTAGACGGCCTTTCTAGTAGGGCTTCGATGTCTTGGCTATCGGCAGTTAAACTCGCATAGTTACCTCGGGCGCGCTTAGCCACACCGTTCAATCTTTTTTCATTGAGCGTAGGAATCACAATTCCACCACTGCTATCTTTCATCAGTTCACCATTAGTTAACTTTATTGGTGCTCCGGTAGCTGTGCCAATTGCTAAGACGTTAAGGCGATGCTGATTATCTCGACTCCACTCTGTTATTTCCTGTATGTCTGTTGATTCTATGCCATCAGTAAACCAATAAATATCACCCGCTATGTGCCCTGCATTCGTTAACATGGCATCCGCCAATTCCAGCGCTGCAAGCGGGTAGCTCCCTAATTCAGGCATCAGTTCAGGTGACAAAGACGGTAAGAGTAGTTTAATGTTATTCGTATCTTCCGTGAGTGGACTAATGGTAAAAGCGTCGCCAGCATAGGCGATTAACCCAACTTCACCTTCGTTAACATGTTCAAGTAAGTCAAATGCTTTAAATCTTGCCCGCGTAAGTCTATTTGGCGTGATATCTGTGGCATACATCGAATAGGACATATCCATGATGATGACCGAACCTCTCGCCACTTGATATACCGGTTGAGGAAGCTTTTGCCATGTTGGTCCTGCTAATGAAAATATAATTAGTGAACCAATTAATAGGGGACGCCATAAACTAAAGCGGGTGTCTTCATTACTTCCTTTGATTAGCACTTGAGTAAGGTGGTTCGGGATAATTTGCTGCCAACCCGAATTGGTGACACGTATTCTTTTTAGCAAATAAAGGCAGCAAGCAAGTGCGATAAATGCAAGCAACCAGAGTGGGCGAATAAAGTGAAAGTCTGCCATATAAACTACCTGCTCTTTCTCATTAAACGTAAGCTAAACATACTCGACGGCATACTGATGTATAGAATAAATAACACACTTAGTATGACGGCTAAACTCAAAGGGTAATGAAACAGGGCGGTTAGTGGACGCATTTGTTGTTGATCTTGTTCAACCGGTTCAAGTTTATCAATCAAGTGATAAATCTCGTTCATGTTTTCACTACTGCGTGCACGAAAATATCGACCATTTGTTTGTTCAGCAATGGCCATTAAAGTCTTTTCATCAAGTTCGCTGGAAGGGTTAATACGTCGCGCTCCAAACAACGACTTTTGTACCATCACGTCAGCTCCTATGCCAACAGTGTAAATAGTGATTCCCTTTGCCACTGCAAGTTCAAGCGCTTGTTCTGGAGTAATTTTACCCGCCGTATTTTGGCCGTCCGTTAATAATAACAGTACTCTGTTAGAATCTTGTTTTTCGTTAAAGCGTTTTACGGCTAATGCGATCGCATCACCAATGGCGGTTTGTTTACCAACCAGACCTAATACCGTTTCGTCGAGCATCTTTTTTACGGTAGCACGATCGTATGTCATTGGGGTTTGCATGTACGCATCGTCACCAAATAATATAAGACCAATACGATCGCCAACGCGACGTTCAATGAATTCTCCTAATAACACCTTTAACATTTCTAAGCGATTAACGGTTTGCCCATTCAAGTTCATATCTTCAACTTGCATACTGCCTGATAAGTCAACAGCCACCATCATTTCTCGGCTTTCTGAAGGGATATTCACCGCATCACCCAACCACTGAGGCTGGCTGGCTGCTATGACTAACAGAACCCAAATAATGGCTAAGAGTGATTTAGGTACCATTGGTTTATTGGTTCCGCTAATAGACGATTGCGTTCCACCTATAACTGTTGGCATATAGAGCGGTGCGGCTTGTGTTTTGCGCTTTGCGGGCAACCAGTAAACCAATAAAGGAAGGGGGAGGGCAATAAGCGCCCAAGGTAATGCTAGATCAAACATCTTTGCTGACCCCTTGTGCTTGATTCTTATTGAGTTGTTCAAATTGCGCGCGCGTTAACCACAAATTTGCTGCCTCAATTAATGAGACTTCATTTTGCTGAGTTGGGGAATAATGTTGGCTAAATTTTCCATTGATTAACGTATTGAAATTAGCTTGATGTTTTTCTGGTAGCTGTGTTTGTAAAAAATCTGCCAGTGTATCACCGTGCAAACTGGCGACATTTTCTCTTGGTACATAATGCATCGCGACAGTTTTTAAGAGTACGATGATTTCAGCATTTGAAAGATTACCACTATCCAATAGTTTCTTTGCGACTTTGCGTTTGTGATTAAACTTCTTTCTGTTTATGACTGATTTAATAGCCCAGAAAATGACCGTGACAATAATAATAGCAAGCAGCCACCAACCTGGTGCAATAGGGTAGTTGTGAATCTGTTCTGGCAAATGAACATCTTTTAATTGCGCTAACGGATCCATGTGTTGTCTCCATGCTTCAATTGATTCTCTAGTGTATCACCTGTGCAAAATGACAAAATTCGGGCTCCTGCGGTTTGCAATGCCCCCGCTTTATCAGAAATCAGCTGCTGTGCCTGTCGTGCATATTGTTGATGCACGTTTTTGTCGCCTAACGTAAATCTTTGCGTATTCTCGCCGTCAGTAATACCGACATTTAGTTTAGTTTGCGTGTTGGGCAATTCTCTTTCTAATGGATCTGTCACTATACAAACGATTAGTTCACAATGGCGGCTTACATGTGACAAATGTCTTACCGCTTCTTGCGTTAAGTGAAAGCAGTCAGAAATAAAATATACTAAGCTTCCCGGTTTCGCGATTTGTCGTAAGCGCAAGCAGTTTTCTGCGAATGCTTTTTCGGCTTGTGCGTGATCGAGCGAGTCGTTCATGGCTTCGAGCGACTGTTGATGCATTAACTCGATGGCGTGCAGATAATGAAGTACGCCTTTTTGTCGGCTCCGAGGTTTTAATTCTGCGTGTTGGGTTTCATTAAATACGACGCCACCCACGCGGTCTCCGCATTTTTTGGCGTGCCATGCTACAAGTGACGCAATATGCGACGCTTGAACTGATTTAAATAACAGTTTACTACCAAATAGCATATTGCGACTGAGATCTGTCGCTAAGATCACAGGGCGTTCGATTTCTTCACGAAATAGCTTAGTGTATGTTTCACCTGTGCGGGCTGTGACTCGCCAGTCGATTGCGCGAATGTCGTCGCCAATTTGATAATGTCTCACTTCATCAAATTCCATCCCGCGACCTTTCGAACGCGCCAAATAATTTCCTGACATTCGGCCGTGCAGATTTTTTGTTGTGTGAAAGGCGATGAGTGATGATTTGTTTTGGTAGTTCATGAGCTCAGGCATACCAACATGTACACCATCGCTATGCAGCGATGTTAATACATGAGATACATCTGTGCGCTCACTTTTTACTTGATTAAACCACATAATGCTTAAATACGATTAACCAACAGCAACGAGTTTCAATAAGTGGTCTAACACCTGATTGGTGTTAATGCCCTCAGCTTCTGCTTGATAGGTAAGTAGTAGACGGTGACGCAGCACGTTATGTACGACTGCCTGAACGTCTTCTGGACCTACAAAATCTCTGCCATGCAACCAAGCACGGGCACGGGCACAGCGGTCGAGTGAAATCGTTGCACGTGGGCTTGCGCCAAACGCCAACCATTGCGCCAGTTTATCGTCATACTTTTCGGGAGTGCGCGTCGCCATGATTAGGTCAACGATATATTTTTCAATCGCTGGCGCCATGTGAATTTTCAATACTTCATCACGCGCCTTAAAAATATCGTCTTGTGATATTTCACTTACCGACTTTGCTGTGTGTTGCAGCGCTTCTCCTCGGTTGAGTTGCAGTATTTTAAGTTCACTGTCAGCGTCAGGGTAGTCGATTTCAAGGTGCATCAAAAAGCGATCAAGCTGAGCCTCTGGCAATGGATAAGTACCTTCTTGTTCTATTGGGTTTTGTGTCGCCATGACCAAGAACAATTTTGGTAAAGGGTATGTTTTGCGGCCAACAGTAATTTGTCCTTCGGCCATTGCCTCTAGTAGCGCTGATTGAACCTTTGCTGGTGCACGGTTGATTTCATCCGCTAATACTAAGTTTCTAAAAAGTGGACCCGCCTGAAAAACGAAACTGCCATCTTCTGGTCGGTAAATGTCGGTACCAGTTAAATCGGCAGGTAGTAAGTCAGGAGTAAATTGAACACGGTGAAAGTCAGCTTCAATGCCCTGTGCTAAGGCATTCACCGCGCGCGTTTTTGCTAAACCTGGAGGGCCTTCAACTATCAAGTGGCCGTCGGCTAACAAAGCAATCAATAAATTTTCAACTAAAGACTCTTGTCCGATGATTTGTTCAGATAAATGTTGCTGGAGTGATGAAAAAAACTCAATGGCCATAGCGGTAAAATTCTTTTTCTAATTAATAGTGATTATGATTCTGTACGACTAGTAGATAAATATATGGTTCAACAATTTAAAAACAAGCGCCAGACAAAAATTGTAAGCGATTTTAATATAATTTTTGTTGTTCAGTACTAGTACTCATCACATTAACACACGTCACCTTATTCTGGCTACGGTTATTAGCCAATCTGGCTATTGTCTATAGCATTAAGAGTGGATACAAATGAGCATGTATTTTCAACAATTTACTACTAGGCTATAGAAGGAATATCACTTTAAATTGGAAATATCGCGCCAGCTATCAAAACAGAGATTGAAAAAAAAGTTTAACTCGCTAGAATTGAGCTATCAACCTAGAGGTCAGACCTCTTGATAAGGAACTAAAATGACAATAAAACTTGAAACTCGAAATGGTGAAAGAATTGCTGTTGTAGCGGGCTTAAGAACACCTTTCGCTAAGCAAGCTACAGCATTCCATGGTGTGCCAGCTGTCGATCTCGGCAAAATCGTTGTAAATGAACTTGTTCAACGCACTGACATTGATCCCAAAATCATTGACCAATTAGTATTTGGTCAAGTGGTGCAAATGCCTGAAGCACCAAACATTGCGCGTGAAATAGTATTAGGGACTGGTATGGACGTGAATACCGATGCATATAGTGTATCGCGAGCATGTGCTACAAGCTTCCAGTCAACCGTCAATGTTGTTGAGTCAATTATGGCAGGTGTTGTCGATGTGGGCATTGCTGGTGGCGCGGACTCATCTTCTGTAGCTCCTATTGGTGTGTCGAAAAAATTTGCGCGCACTTTACTTGATTTGAGCAAAGCAAAGACATTTGGTCAAAAGTTTCAACTTATCAGGCAGCT
Source organism: Thalassotalea fusca (assembly GCF_053485835.1). NCBI lineage: Bacteria > Pseudomonadati > Pseudomonadota > Gammaproteobacteria > Alteromonadales > Colwelliaceae > Thalassotalea > Thalassotalea fusca. The sequence continues at coordinate 104,294 of NZ_JBQRUN010000010.1, read as the reverse complement.
AGGTTTTAAAGATATTCTTCCTGTTCCACCTGCCGTTGCAGAATACTCGACCGGGCTGTCAATGGGACAAACGGCTGAACAAATGGCAAAAACGCATGGCATTTCTCGTCAGGCGCAAGATGAACTTGCCCATCGTTCACATGTATTAGCAACGAAGAGTTGGGCGGAAGGGAAACTAGATGGCGAAGTAATGAAAGCATTTTCTGAGCCGTACAAATCATTTATCGAAAAAGATAATTGTTTTAGAGAAAATTCTGAACTCGAAGGTTACGCAAAATTACGCCCGGTATTTGACAGAAAACATGGCACTGTCACTGCGGCTAATAGCACAGCATTAACTGATGGTGCGTCAGCTGTAATACTTATGCGAGAAGGACGGGCTAAAGAATTAGGCTATGAACCTTTAGGATATATTAGAAGTTATGGTTTCGCTGCAATAGATGTATGGGAAGACATGCTAATGGGGCCAAGTTATGCAACGCCAATCGCCTTAAAGCGAGCTGGGTTAGAGCTTAAAGACCTTGATTTGATTGAAATGCACGAAGCGTTTGCTGCACAAGCGTTAGCAAATATGAAGATGTTTGGTAGTGATAAGTTTGCTAAAGAACAATTAGGGCGTGACAAAGCGATCGGCGAAATCGATATGGACAAATTCAATGTCATGGGGGGCTCTCTGGCTTATGGCCATCCTTTCGCGGCAACAGGCACTCGGTTGATTGTACAAACACTTAATGAATTGAAGCGTAGAGGTGGCGGCGTAGGTTTGACTACCGCATGTGCCGCTGGTGGTTTGGGAGCAGCTATGGTAGTGGAGAGTAACTAATGAGTAATAAAACGTTTAGTTTGGTTCGCCAAGACAATGGCTTGGCACACTTAATCATGGATGTTCCTAATGAAACCATGAATACCTTAAAAGCAGAATTTGCAGACGAAGTGTCTGACATGCTGAAAGAGATTAAGTCTGATGCTGCGCTTAAAGGTATTATTCTTTGCAGCGGTAAAGATGATTCGTTTGTGGCGGGTGCTGACATTAATATGTTAGCGAGCTGCCAGACATCAGCTGAAGCAACTGCATTATCGCGACAAGGGCAAATGATTTTCGATCAAATAGAAGGCCTTACTATTCCAGTGGTTGCCGCAATCAATGGTGCTTGTTTAGGTGGTGGCCTAGAGTTAGCAATGGCTTGTCATGCACGTGTGTGTAGTGACAACGATAAAACTGCACTTGGCTTGCCAGAAGTACAACTAGGCCTGTTACCTGGTAGTGGTGGTACCCAACGTTTACCAAAATTGGTAGGCATCCAAAAGTCATTAGACATGATGCTTACAGGTAAACAGTTACGAGCAAAACAAGCGCTAAAAGCTGGGCTTGTAGATGATGTTGTACCGAATAGCGTGTTAATTGAAGTTGCCGAAAAATTGGCTCTGTCAGGAAAAGTAAAGCTAGGTACAAAAAAAGCAAAATCGGCGAAGTCGCTCGTCGATAAATTCTTAGAGAAAACACCTGTCGGCAGAAAAATTGTATTTACTCAGGCAACGAAAACTGTACTGAGTAAAACCAAAGGCAACTATCCTGCACCGCTTAAGATCATCGATTGTGTGCGTACGGGGGTTGAAAGCTCGCCCGCTCAAGGTTATCAAGTTGAAGCTAATCATTTTGGTGAGTTGGTAATGACACCTGTTTCTGCTCAACTTAGACAGATCTTCTTTGCTACTACCGAAATGAAGAAAGAGCAGGGTGTAGAAGGCGTAGATGCAGCACAAGTGAACAAAGTAGCGGTCCTTGGCGGAGGCCTTATGGGAGGGGGCATTGCTTTTGTCACAGCTACTAAAGCCGGTTTACCGGTTAGATTAAAAGATATTGCAGGGCAAGGTATTCAAAATGCGCTGAAATATAGCTTCGATATTCTGAACAAGAAAGTTAAACGTCGCTTTATCAAGCGCAGTGAAATGCAAAAGCAAATGGCGATGATTACCGGTACTACGGATTACACCGGGTTTAAATCTGTTGATTTAGTCATTGAAGCGGTGTTTGAAGATCTTTCCCTCAAACAAAGCATGGTGAACGACATCGAAACCCATTGTCATGAGAATACGATTTTTGCCAGTAATACCTCAAGCTTGCCCATTGGACAAATTGCTGCTAATGCAAAGCGACCAGAGAATGTGATTGGACTGCATTATTTCTCTCCTGTCGATAAAATGCCATTAGCAGAAATTATTGCGCATGAAAAAACGTCAGACGAAACCATTTCAACCACAGTAGCGCTTGCCAAGAAACAAGGTAAAACGCCTATTGTGGTTAAAGACAAAGCGGGCTTTTATGTTAATCGTATTTTGGCGCCGTACATGAACGAAGCAGCGATTATGCTTTTAGCGGGTGAATCTGTTGAAAAGCTTGATCGCACTATGGTTAAGTTTGGTTTCCCAGTTGGCCCAATGCAACTTCTTGATGAAGTGGGCATTGATGTAGGTTCTAAGATTGGGCCAATCCTGCAAAAAGAGCTAGGTGAACGGTTTGCGCCGCCTGCGGCTTTTGACAAACTTATTAGTGATGGAAGATTAGGTAAAAAGGTTAAGAAAGGTTTTTACGACTATAAGAGTAAGAAGAAACAAGTGGATGAATCAATCTATAGCTTGTTAAACATTGCTAAGAACGAAAAACTTTCAGAAGATGACATCGCAGATCGCGCTGTTTATATGATGCTGAATGAAGCCGCTCGTTGTTTAGATGAAGGGATTATTCGTAACGCAAGAGATGGTGATATTGGTGCTATTTTTGGTATAGGCTTCCCGCCATTTTTAGGTGGACCATTCCAATATATGGACAGTGTAGGTATCACTGATATTGTGACACGTTTGAATCAATTCAAAGCGCAATATGGTGAACGTTTTGCGCCTTGTCATAAACTTGTTGAAATGGCTGAAAATAATCAGAAATTTTATTCAGAAGGTTAAATAGTGCCGCTTGTGAGAAGCGGCAACTACTACCGCCAATAGGCAGATTCTAACGCAAGAAAGGGGCAAATAACTGCCCCTTTTATTTTGACATGAGTTTGTCGTTATCATCTGACCACACGTTAATTTTTGCACACAGTTTGTTTTTTATTTGAACAAAAACTCTAATTTTGATATATTGCCGCCGCTTTATTCTTCTGCCATTTTTTGAGAGCTTAGACTATGTTATTTGCGGTAGCCTTATTATCGATATGTTGTGCGGTATTCTTTTATTGTCAGGCCTTATCTAATGGCTTAGGTAGAAAGCGTTGGGCGGCTGCTGGTCTTGTTTTTGGGCCTGTAGTTTGGCCGATGTTTTGTATGCAACGCAGAATGAAAATAAATCGTTTGTTTGGTTTTGATTACTTGTTGTGGCGAGCGTAAGGCAAATAGCTTGTGGTGTATGGTGGAAAAAATATGCGCTAACATCCTTGTAGCGTTATATATTCTTTAATGTCAGAAGTTAGTTAACTTCTTTTATTTGAATGCTAGAAGCAATTGGATTAGCTTTTGGTTCAATAACGAAAAGTGCTTTAATTAGTTTAATCATTTTCAACACTCCTTAAATGCGGATAGCACCGCGAGAACGTCCTGCTTCTTCAATCTTAAGTCCTTGCTCGCTAATTCGAATAGCACCACGTGAGCGTCCTGCTTCTTCAACATTTAAACCCTGCTCGCTGATGCGAATAGCTCCACGAGAACGACCCGCTTCGTCAATACTTAGCTGTTCATTGTTAATGCGAATAGCACCACGAGAACGACCCGCTTCGTCAATATCTAGCTGTTCATTGTTAATGCGAATAGCACCACGAGAACGACCCGCTTCGTCAATATCTAGCTGTTCATTGTTAATGCGAATAGCGCCACGAGAACGACCCGCTTGTTCAATAGCTAGGTTATTCTCAACAGGTTCAGCAGGAGACATGTTCATTGTTAAAGAAAGGATTAGTGAAGTTAGCATTATTATTATTCCTGTTTTACTAGATTAAAATCGTAGTTTGTCAAGCTAATAACGTGCCAAGTGTGCAAGGTCAGTAATTTAGAGGGGTTTAGCCGAAGAAAAACTGTGAGTCAGAAAGTTGACGTTGGCTCTAAGAGCCAAACGCCGTAGATTTGTCGGTAATGTCGTGTGACACTAAATAACTTTCAAAATGAGGTTGCGAAAGCGGTTTGCTATATAGATAACCTTGAAGTTGTTCACAGCGTAAACCTGCGAGGAAATTTAACTGGTTATTTGTTTCTACCCCTTCAGCAACAACTTGTAGGCTTAAGTTATGGGCAATAGTGACAATGGTGGCCACCATATTACGGCCTTGTTCTGAGGTCTCAATATCGTCAACGAATGCCTTGTCAATTTTAAGTGTGTTGAGCGGGAAGCGTTTTAAATAGGCGAGTGATGAGTAGCCTGTACCAAAATCATCTAAAGACAAATGAATGCCCATCGCGCGAATTTGTAGCATGGTATCAATAGCTTTTTGTGGTGAATCCATTACCGTGCCTTCAGTTATCTCCAATTCAAGGTGCTTAGCGGGCAGTTGGCTTTCTTTCAGTATATCTGAAATCATATCCACCAAGTTTGGTTGTGTGAACTGCACGGCAGATAAGTTAACGGCGATACGACCATCGAATAACCCTTTCGATATCCATTCTTTTGTCGCGAAACACGCCTTTCTTAACACCACTTCACCGATGTCAATAATTTGTCCGGTTTCTTCAGAAACTGGGATAAATACGCCCGGACTGATAATGCCCTTAGTCGGCGTTTCAAACCGAACGAGCGCCTCCATACCAGCAATTTTACCCGTAGAGATCTCAATTTTAGGTTGATAAAAAACGGAAAAGAAATCTTCTTTTAGTCCGTGACGAATTAGGTTTTCAATTTGAAGACGCTTTACCGCTTGTTTATTCATAGAATCGCTAAAGAACTGATATTTATTACCACCAGAACGTTTTGCATGATACATCGCGGTGTCAGCGTTCTTTAACAATTCTTGTGGGGTCGCACCGTCTTCGGGGTACAGTACGATACCAATACTAGAGTACAGAACGATTTCTTGATTCTTCAATTTTAACGGCTGTGCAATCGAGCGTAATATGCTCTTGGCGATAGAGGTAATCGTGTGAATATCATTAGTATCCTCAATAATAATACTAAATTCATCTCCTCCTAAACGATAAACAGTGTCTTGCTTACGGCCTATGGAGCGGATCCGCTCTGCAACCTTACATAGCAGCACATCGCCCACTTCGTGACCCATTGAGTCGTTAACCTTTTTAAAGTTGTCGAGATCGAATACTAATAATGCGTGTGGCGTTTTGTTTTTAACTAGTTTGAACTGGTTTGCCTGGAAATAGGAGCGGTTAGGAAGGCCAGTTAAGGTATCGCTATTCGCTAATTTTCTTAATTCAGCTTCTGTTTCTTTGCGTTTAGTAATGTCAGAAAAAACACCAACAAAGTGCGAAATATTGCCGCTTTCATCTTTAATAATATCGATATTGAGATCTGTGAGGTACAGTTCGCCATTATCTCGCTGGCTTTCAATTTCACCATGCCAGCCACCTTGTTGAATCAAATGTTTTTTTACATTTAATGTGAATTGTTCGGGATAGCGACTGAATTTAAGCTGCGTGCCAACCATTTGACGTTTAGGCTTTCCGGTAATACGTTGAAATGCTTTGTTTACGTCGACGATATTGAATTGACGATCATAAATCACCACCGCATCTGAAATATTTTCGATACATTTGGCAAATAATTTGAGTCGTTCATCCGCCTTTTTGATTTGACTGATATCTTTTAGCGTGCCCGTCATACGGGCAGGCAGATCTTTATCGTCTCTTTCTACAATTTTTCCGCGATCGAGTACCCAAATCCAATTATTGTTTTTATCGCGTACCCGGTAAGTCGCCTCAAAATGCTCAGTTTCATTGTCAATATGCGCTTCAAGTGCTTGTTTGATTCGTGGTAAATCGTTTTCATGAACATTGGTCTCTTCACCACTACCAACGTTGCGCTTACCGTCTTGTGGAAATTCCAGAATGCCCCAGATGTTAGAACGATAAATCTTGGACTTTTTAATGTTCCAATCCCACATTTCGTCGCCACTTCCCCATAAAGAAAGTTTCAAACGCTCCTCACTTAACTTAATTTGTAAATGGTATAAGCGTTTGTGACGCATTTGCTGTAAAAAGTAAGCTAAGATAAGCAATACAGTTAACGTGTAGATAAGAATCGCGCTGTTTGATAACCACCATGGTGGCAAAATTTGTATCTCTAACGATTGTTCAACAAACTGGCTAGGATCGAATTTATCAAACGCCTGCACATAGAAAGTATAGTGGCCGGCACTCAGCCCAGTATAGTGAGCGCGGTAGTTTTCGTCGCCTGACTCAATCCAGCTGCTTTCCAGCCCAGCTAGCTTGTATCGATAGCCAACTTGCTCTAAGAATTCTGGATTTGGCGACACAAACTCAATACTGAAGGGCGATTGCTCGTGTTTTAACGCTAAGTTTCCTATATATGAGAGCTGAACTGGTAAACTGAATTTGTTCGCCGTCATAGGCTCAGCATCTTTATAATGAACCAGAGGGACTTCCTTGTTGGCAATAAAGAGTTTGTCAATTATTGGAGGGTTAATCGTTTGGGAGATTTTTGATACTTCTGCTGGATCAAAATAATGGAAGCCATTCATCCCGCCAAGATAGATATTGTTGTTAATACTAATAAGTGCAGATTTACTGATAAACTCATTATCGAACAAATTAAAAGACTGTCCGTAAGTAACGACACGTTTGTCTTTGGGCGAGATATGAACAACCTTGTTATTTGCTGCTATCCACGCTGCTTTGCTTTCGTCGACTAAGATAGAGGAAATATTCTTACTGGTAACAACATCTGAATTATTAAAGAGCGTCACTTGCTTGTTGACGCGCTCAATGAGTAACACACCTTGCTCAGAGCCTAACCAGATATTATTGTCACTGACATTTAAACTGGTAACACTTGTAAAAGCATAACTCTCAGGAATTGAATATTCATGGACTTCTTGTGTTAACGTTGTTAGATCGATCGAAACAAGTCGATTATTATCAGTAACGATCCATAATTCATTGTTTTCTTTATCATGATATAAGTTTCTGGCTTTTAAATTGTTTGTTTCAGGGAATGTGTTACTCGATTTGTTATTTACGTCGAATTGAACAAGTTGATGGTCATTATTGATAAACCAGAGGTAGTCGCCTGAAGCGACGAATGGGTATAGATCATTATAATTTGTGTGCTCATACCAGTTTTCGATCGTGTCGAGCGAGTTATTTTCTATATCATAGCGGTGTAAATTACCGGTTACGGCATATATCCACACTATGTTATCGCTGTTAATCTTGAATTGAAAAATTTCATCGTTAATTTTGATTACTGGGGTCGCTGTTAAGGACGTTTCATCAAATATATTCAATTCAGATTGTTGTGAAATAAACCAGATATTTCCTGCGTTGTCCTGATCGAAAAAGTCTACGGTATACAGATCATTACTGAAATTTCTGTGTTGGAAAAGATTGGCTTTAGGTGAAAATACGCTTAAGCCTTTGCCCCATGTACCAAGCCATATTTTACTTGTGTTATCTTGAAAGATATCAACGATATAGTCTTCCGAAATACTCTTGGTATTAGTTTGGCTCTTGATACTCTGTACGGTGCCGTCAAAAGTATTGATAATGTTCAAGCCATTTTTTGTTGCCACCCACACATAAACTTTATCTACCAGCGTTATGCCTCTGATGGTGTTGCTTAACAATGAGAGCTCAGTATTGTTTACGTTATAGTGTTGTATCAATTCGAGTTGCTTATTGAGCACATACAGACCATTATCGGTAGCAAGCCAATACTCTTTGCCTATTTGCACCATATCGTACAAAGCACTAACGTCTAGGTTTAGCTGCCATCGGTTATTACCACGTAACGTTGATGCAAAGCTAAAGTTTTCATTTACAACCGTAATACCATTCGCATAAGAACCTAACCAATAATTCTTGCTTTCATCCTGAAATATGGTTTTGATCTCTTTAAAATTATCTTCAAATCCTCTGAGTTTTTTTCTAACAAAAGTCCCTTCTTTTCGATCAAATGTATGGATACCTTCGCGCGTTGACACCCAAAGCGTCTTTTTATCATCGTTTGCTTCGTAAATATCCCAAATTTCATTATCAACTAAGCTTGCCTTATTAGCTGAAGAATGGAAATAATTTGTAAAATCATCAGTCGCTTCGTTATAACGACTTAAGCCTTCATTTGTACCCACCCAAAGTGTGCCTTTTGAATCGACAAATACTTTTCGCACTAAATTATCGGCTAGCGAATTAGGTAGAGAGATATTTTTTCGGTACTGTTTAAAGGCGTAACCATCGTAGCGATTTAGGCCATTTTCAGTACCAATCCAAATAAAGCCTTTATGGTCTTGAGTAACACTAAAAACGTTGTTTTGTGAAAGACCGTGTTCAACAGAAAGGTGTTTGAATTTGAGTGCATCGTTAGTATTTAACGTTAATGCGCTCGCTTGTATACAAATACAAGATAATATGAATACAAGGCACAGGTTAATTTGTTTCAAGCAATGTTGATATTTTTTTAAACGCACAAAAACAGCCTTTATAGGAATAGTGTCCTCCTATTAAATGCAACAAATAGCTTTTTTCATTCAAAATGATATTTGTTAGGAGGTGTTATTATTATGTTATATGTCCCTAAACCCTCCCATTACAAAGGAAGCGTAGGGTTATGTCAAATCTAAATACTGTTTCGGCAGGGCTAGAATTTAGTTAAGCAATTTTTTGTTAAATTTTCTAAATAGATAGCGAGATTCACATCGGTAATTTTTTGATAGTGCGCTTTTTCTTTGAACGATAAAAGCGTGATGTAGTCTACCGAGTCACTGTACGATGTCAATTTTTCGTGTACAAACGACGTAATATCATCAAGTGTTAAACTGAGAATGATGCCAATGAGTTCTTTTTTCTGGCTAAAAGAGGCTTCTTCATTGCAAATGGCAGCCCAAAAGCGTTGGCTTCTAATACGCATGCTTGTATCTTTTTCTTGTAGCTGTCCCGCTAATCCATGTTTTAAATGTAACCAGTCTTCTTCGGAAACGTCTTGTATGATGGTTACACTGTCCGAAATAAAGTTCTCAATTGCATCACTTAGAGAAAATGCATCAACTTTGGGAGATTGAATATAAAATGCTAAACCCGGATAGCGATTAATTGGCACAAAGCCAACACCAACTAAATAGCCAAATTGCTTTTCAGTTCGCATTTGTTGAAAAAACGGGGGAGAGAACAACTGACTAGTAATCATAGTAAGTGCGGCAGTGTGTAAGTCTTTTTCTCGCATTGGAAAATAGATGACGTTAGCATGATCGTGCTCAGGTAAATGCAGTGGCAATTTCAGGTTGCCTCGGCCACTAATATCCAGCGACGGAATCTTGGCGCAATGTTCATGACTATAACGTTCAGCGAACGAAGACTTGATTATGACATGTACTTCAAGCGCATCTTTCTGGTGCCAGTTGCCATGCATAAAAACGGTCATGGCTATTTCATTAAACAGAGACTGTGTGAAAGAAATGAACTGCTTGTAGGTGACACCTGATAAAGCGGCAATGAGTTCTTCTGCTGTGGGATTTATTGGCTGCATGAAAGAACTTAATGTGGAAAAAAGTTGAGAAATGGATTTACTGGTATCCGTATTTTTCCAGTGTGTTATGAGTTGTTGTTTGAACAAATTAAACCGTGCAGGGGTATATTCGAACGACTTTAATTCATCGAGTAAGCTCTGCAGTAGAATTGGTTGTTTTTCTGAAAGCCCTGATATTTGTAAGGTCATCCCACCTTGGTGAGCGTACAAATGGTAATGTATCCCTGCTAATTCCGCGTCGTAGTGTGCTTCTATAACAGAATCGCTATACAAGTCAGCAAAAAGGCGTGTCATAGCGATATTTGCATGTGATGCGTATGTTGTTGGTGCATCTATGCCAATATATAAATACCCCTTTGGTACGTTAAATGTTACATCTTGCTTAAACCACATGGTAAAGCCATCGTCGTCGATAATTTTTTGCGGCACGAGGAGTTGCTGCTCGTCAGGTAACTCTGGCGCTAAAACTTTTGGCGTTTCTACTATAAAATCATTTTTTGGGGGCAGCGTAATTTCAGGGTAGTGTCGTTTTGACGCCCATAGCTCTTGCTGTTTGCTACTAAAAGGAGATACTTCATAAGGCACTGAATACCATTGACTGGTGTTGGTAAAGTCACCTTGCTTAGTGACTTGAGTCACACGCATATTTTCAACGTTGAAATACGCTAGTAGTGGAATAACATCGCTGCAATTATTTCCTTCCATTGCATAGTCGCCATAGAGATAATCATCTTCAGGATAGTGCTGCATATTAATGACGAGTTGACATACAGAGTCTAATGGTTTGAGCTTTTCCTGATAGTGAAACGATAGTGCTGCAATCGCTTTTTTTTCTAGGTAGTAAAAGGGGCGTAGCGTGTCTTCATTAAGTTGTTGTATATAATCAATGACGATACTGACAATTTCATCAACATGTGACTCTCCTTGTTCCGTCAAAGAAATACTAATATTGAAGTCCTTAAAGTTGAAACCGTTAATACCAGAGCCAGCGGTTAACCTTAGGCCCCACTCTTTTTGTTTCAGTAATGATAGGATGCTGCCAGGTCCTTCATATCCAATGATATAAGAGAGTACGGTTTCTGGCTTGGTGCGATACATATAATCAATGCCGGGCAAAGCAAAGTTAATTATAAGCTGCCTGTCGTTTTTTATAGGTTTGACTTTAATGAATATTTGTTGATGTTCAGGCAGATATAATGGCGTATCAATATCCTGTTCTGGTGCTTTACCGTTTGGAATATCTTTAAATAGTGTTTCAGCTAAATGTTCCAATTCGGCTAAAGATTGAGGCCCTTCGAGTACAAGCGTCATTGACGATGCGCGATAATGACGCTCGTAAAACTCCCTTACTTCCATATGAAGGGAACGATTTGGTCGATCGTCTAGGGTACTAGTATTGCCTACTGAAAACTTTGAAAATGGGTGGGCGGGATTGATTGTTTCCTTGTGTACATCGTACAGCCGACGAATACCGTCTTTAAGTTTCAACTTAAATTCAGCATCAATGTTTTTGCGCTCTTTGTTAACGAATTCTTCTGATAACAATGGTGCAATAAAAAATTGACTGAAACGCTCTAATGCGGGTTCAAAGTGTAAGTGGCTAATATCGAAGAAAAAGCACGTGTGCTCAGTGGCTGTCCAGGCATTGTGCGTGCCTGCAAATTTACTGATAAATTTTTGGTATTCGCTGCCATCAGGGTAATCTTTTGTGCCTAAAAATAGCATGTGCTCAAGAAAATGTGCCATGCCTTGGCGGTCACAAGGATCGGAAAAATGACCTACATTTACGGCAAGTGCCGCGGCGGATTTTTGTGTATTTTCATTATGGACAAGTAAAACCCTAAGGCCATTACTTAATGTGCGCGCTTGATATTGCTTGAGGTCATTTGGGCTTTGAATCAATTGTCGCTCCCATAAAACACTCAACGGCACTTAGATTGACTAAGTTGGGCGTTTATTTATTCGTTATATTATTTTTGATTATTCCTAAATTACCCTAAGGAATAAGCTGAGTCCATTTTATTCTTAACTGATGTTATAACAATTGCTTATATTCCTATACTATAGCCGCGTTTTTTGAATATCTCTTACTATTTCATTCATCACAGGTTAATTATGCAAGTTTATATAATGCGTCACGGTCAGGCAGAAGGCTTTGTTAAAGATGACGCCCAAAGAGCGCTAACTGCGCACGGCATAGAAGAAGTATCTGCGATGGCACAGTGGTTTCGCCAAAATAAGCATGATGTTGATTTGGTGCTTGTTAGTCCGTATGTACGAGCCCAACAAACGGCAGCGACATTTTGTCAATCTGCTGATATTTCGGTAAAACCAGAAACCGTAGCGTTTGTCACACCATCTGGGAGCGCTATAGATGTTCATGATTACATTGACGGTGTCGTAGGTGCTGAAAAATACTCCTCTGTGTTAATTGTTTCGCACATGCCTTTGGTAAGTTATTTAGTAGGAGAGCTCACTTTTGAGGGGCAAACGCCTATATTTCAAACGGGGGCAATCGCAGAAATAAACTATGATATTAAAAAAATGAAGGGAGAATTAATCGGGCTAGTTTCACCCGCTGATTTATCCAATTTTACGCAATAAATCGAATCATAGTTTGTTGGGGGATGGTTAATCACGACGATATTTATCGTGTAATTCAACTAATACCAGTAATGCACCATCACCGCCCCATTCTAAAGGCGCTTGATGAAAGGCGATGACATCAGGGTGCTGTACAAGCCAGTGGGGAACTTTGTTCTTTAGAATACGAGCACCTAAGCCATGTACAATACAAACACATTGAGCATGCTCTTTTTGACAGGCATAAAGTAGCGCAGCAATTTCTTGCTTGGCTTGATGTTGATCTAAGCCATGTAGGTCTAAAATAAGATCAGGTGCATATACACCGCGGCGCAGGTTTTTTGCTTCAAAGCTGTCAGCTCCTTCGCGCACATACTTAGTTGGCCCTTGCGCGTTTAAATTTGGTTCAAATTCATCAGAAAAATGAAAGCTAGCATGCTGTTTTGCTTGTTTTTGCTGGCCATAAGCGGTTTTCTGCTTGATGGATTTTTTGACAGGGTGTATTGTGTCCTGCACTAACGGCTTGACCTTGCCTATAGCGTCTTTAAATAGCTGTTTTTCTTGTTCAGAGATAGTGTCTTTGCGTTTCATGGCTGAAGTCTAAGAATATCTGTCAAAAATAACAAGACAAATACGCGCTAATATAATCTTAAATTTTATAGAGGAACTTCAACTCCCATGAATCTCAGTAACCAAGCTGGTTTATACGATGACTTAATAACCGTTAACGATTTTATTCGGTTTGCTGCAAGCCAATTTAACCAAGCGGATGTTTTTTTTGGACATGGTACTGACAACGCCTGGGATGAAGCGGTTGTATTGGTTATGTATGCATTACACCTGCCTACCGACAATGTATCGGTTGCGCAAGGCTGTCGACTGACTCAACAAGAAAAAGAAAATGTTTTAGCATTAATTGAGCGCCGCATTACAGAAGAAGTGCCTCTGGCTTATATTACCAATCAGGCATATTTTGCAGGCCTACCATTTTATGTTGACGACAGAGTATTAGTGCCGCGTTCTCCAATTGCTGAGTATATCGAGCAACGATTCGCCCCATTTATTCCGCAAGAACGACAAGTGCATAGAATTTTGGATCTCTGTACTGGAAGTGGCTGTATTGCGATTGCTTGTGCTGCTTACTTTCCAGAAGCTGAGATCGACGCAGTGGATTTGTCTGTTGATGCATTGAATGTCGCACAAATCAATATCGAAAATCATGGCGTATCAGAACAAGTTATTCCAATTCAGTCTGACGTTTTTGCTGGGGTTGCGAACGAAGTCTATGATTTAATAGTAACTAATCCACCTTACGTAGATGTAGATGATATCGCTTCTATGCCTGCCGAGTTTCATCATGAACCGGAAATGGGGCTAGGTTGTGGGCACGATGGCTTAGATATTGTCAGAAAAATTCTCGCTGAAGCGGCCAGTCATTTAACTGAAAATGGCGTTCTTGTTTGTGAGGTAGGGAATTCACAAATGCACGTAGAAGCCACGTACCCCGAAATTCCATTTACGTGGTTAACGTTTGAACGCGGTGGCCATGGTGTATTTGTTTTAACACGTGAACAACTAGAATCTTACTCTCAAATATTTACTGAACGGGCGAAATAGTAAAATGTCAGGTAATACTTTTGGAAAATTATTTACGGTAACAACTTTTGGCGAAAGTCATGGACTAGGCTTAGGTGCAATTATTGACGGCTGTCCACCGGGCATTCCTTTAACCGAAGAAGATCTGCAGCATGATCTTGATCGCCGTAAGCCGGGCACATCTCGTTATACAACAGCGAGAAGAGAAGCCGATCAAGTAAAGATTATGTCAGGTGTTTTTGAAGGAAAAACGACTGGAACGCCAATCGGCTTGCTGATTGAAAATACAGATCAGCGTTCTAAAGATTACGGCAACATTGCTCAGAGTTTTCGCCCAGGGCATGCTGATTATACCTATTGGCAAAAATACGGTATTCGTGACTACCGTGGCGGTGGGCGCTCTTCAGCGCGAGAAACTGCAATGAGAGTTGCTGCTGGCGCTGTCGCCAAGAAGTTCTTGAATGAAAAATTTGGTATTACTATTAAAGGTTGTGTTGAGCAAATTGGCGACGTATGTGCTGAAACATTTGATTGGCAAGCTGTTGAACATAACCCATTCTTTTTTCCAGATACCAGTAAGCTGGAAGCACTGGATGAACTGTTACGCGGTATAATTCGTCAGAAGGACTCTATTGGCGCGAAGGTAATGGTTGTTGCCGAAAACGTGCCTGTAGGTTTAGGTGAGCCAATTTTCGATCGTCTTGATGCCGATATAGCTCATGCCCTGATGGGGATTAATGCCGTTAAAGGCGTTGAAGTTGGCGATGGCTTTGATGTTGTCAATCAAAAAGGTTCAGAGCATAGAGATGAGTTAACGCCTGATGGCTTTACTTCTAACCATGCTGGTGGAGTTTTGGGAGGGATATCCTCAGGACAACCTATTGTTGCCAAACTTGCGCTTAAACCGACATCGAGTATAGGTGTCAGTGGTAAAACAGTAGATCTTGAAGGCAAGCCGACTGACATCATTACTAAAGGGCGTCATGATCCTTGCGTAGGGATTCGTGCAGTACCAATTGCAGAAGCAATGCTAGCGTTAACGTTAGTAGATCATTATCTTCGTCATCGTGGCCAAAATGCCGATGTGCAGTGTTCAACCCCAGATATTTGTAAATAGGCTAGGATGGGGTCACAAAATTTTATAAAGCTATCTTCTAGCTACTTTTGGTATTTTGCAATTTTGGGACTTATCGTCCCATTTTTGTCTGTATTTCTTGATGGTCGGGGTTTTAATTCTCGCGAAATAGGTGAGATTCTTGCGATAGTTGCCGCTACCAAAATATTGGGGCCGCCCATATGGGCTAACATGGCTGATAAAGCGCCTAAATTATTGCCTATCATTCAGCAAGGTACGTTATTGGCAACACTGTCATTTGCTTTGCTTTATGTGGTCGAAAGCTATTGGCTAATAGCGGGTATATTGGCAGTCTTTAGTTTGTTTTGGAACGCAGTTTTACCACAGTTGGAAGTACTAACGCTTGGCTCGGTAAGATATAGCGCAAAAATCTACGCGAGAATTCGACTTTGGGGGAGTATTGGGTTCGTTGTGCTGGCGGTGGTTGCAGGAGAAGTGATTGGCACTTGGGGAAGCGATACATTTATCACACTAGGTATGGTTACTGTAGGCTGTTTGTACTTATCTACATTAACGATTAAAGAACGTGGCAGGTGTCGAAAAGCAAATGTTCAATCAGGCGCTTTACTTCATAAGATTTTTCATATCAATTTTTTACTGTTTTTCTGTGCTGGTCTGCTATTACAAGTTAGCTTAGGGCCATTTTACAGTTTCTTCGCATTATTCTTGAGAGATTTAGCTTATCCACAATGGTCTGTTGGCTTGTATATGTCGATTGGAGTTGTTGCGGAGATTGGGATTTTTATTGTTGCAGGAAAGCTATATCAGGCATTTGGTACGAAATGGTTAATCGTCTTTAGCTTATTTGCGACCGCGATACGGTGGTGGCTCACAGGCGAATATGGTGATGTCTGGTGGATGCTTGCATTAGTACAGGTACTGCATGCGACTAGCTTTGGTTTATATCACAGTGCTTCACTTCAATTTTTGCAGCAGCATTTTAGCAAAGCACAGCAAAATAGGGGGCAAGCTGTTTACATTGCCGGTGTTTATGGGATAGGTGGCTCACTAGGCGCTTATCTGGCGGGTCTCTTATGGCTGGATGGTGCTGGTGCTCAATGGTCATTTCAGTTAGCGGCAATCGCTTCACTTATTGCGGCTTTTATCGCAATGTTTTTAAAACCGCCTAGTACATCTTATTAAAATAGGTTTTTAGACACAAATAGGTGATGTTGAGATAAGATTGACCTCATTAGCGAAATCACGTTAAATGAAATCAGTTTAATTAATAAATATCAAAAGAGACACATTGAGTTCGATAGATTTGACTATAGTGAAGTTAATATAATTCTAGGGCGTTTAGATGTAATGGCGCGATTTATTACCATATTTGTTTTTCTTATTATTCCCTTGCACTGCAAGGCTCAACAAGTTTCTGTAGGACTAGAGATATTTCCGCCGTTTCTTAATGAAGATGGAACGGGGTTAACGGTGGATATGTTGCGAGAAATTGAACTACTTTCAGACCTTAAGTTTGATGTGCGGGTAATGACGTACGGTAGAGCAAAAAGTGAACTGAAAAATGGACGCCTTGATATCGCAGGTCACACCCCAAAAAACCTAGAAACCCAAAGTTTTTATCAATATGCGCAAGAGCTGAATTGGCAAATTGATACTAGATCTGATTTGTTTACCTTTGACCCTAAGCACTTCAACATTAACGCCGTAGGGAGGAAACGAATTGGTACGCCAATCGGAAATGCGGCATTTTTTGCCGAGCAGTTAGGAATAGATGAAAGCCGATTTATTGAAGTGTCAACTTTACCCCAGCTCGTTGACATGTTACTGAAACGACGCATAGACGTATTGTTGTTTGAACGTGTTTCTGTGATGACTAATTTAAAGGAAAAACAGGTAAAAGGTGTACTTTACAAGAGTATCGGTGTCATACCGGCCAGTATTGCTGTTGCGAGAAGTGAAAAGGGAGATAAATTACGTCAGAAATTAGAGTACTATATTGCCAAACTTGATCGAGAGAAAATATTTTCAGGTTATTTGAATTTATTAGCGCTCCCCGAGAGCGGTATTGTACCGATTGAGTAGCCAACAAGAAGCTAGACAATTAGCAGCGACAAAAAAAGGAAACATCCAAACTAGATATTTCCCTCTTTAGTACTTATTTATACCTGTAGCTTTTATTTACTTTACTTCTTCACCAGCTGCTTGCTTATCGGCATGATAACTTGAACGGACAAGTGGTCCGCAAGCAGCATGTTCAAAGCCCATTTTCATCGCTTCACGATGGAACATATCGAATTCATCGGGGTGAACATATCGTTCAACAGGTAAGTGGTGCTTGCTTGGTTGTAAATACTGGCCAATGGTAAGCATTGTAACGCCGTGAGCACGTAAATCTCTCATAACCTCAAGAATTTCTTCGTTAGTCTCACCTAAACCAACCATTAAACCTGACTTTGTTGGTACATTAGGGTTAGCTTCACCAAAACGCTTCAACAAATCTAACGACCATTGGTAGTTAGCGCCTGGACGTGCTTTGGTATATAAGCGAGGTGCCGTTTCCATATTATGATTAAATACGTGTGGCGGATGTGCATTCAATATTTCTAATGCTTTGTCCATGCGGCCACGAAAATCAGGAACCAGTATTTCTACCTTGGTATTTGGCGCATGCTGTTCAATTTCTTTGATACACTCAGCAAATTGTTGTGCACCACCGTCGCGTAGGTCATCACGGTCTACTGACGTAATTACCACGTACTTTAATGCCATATCTTTCAGTGTAAGTGCCAGTTTCTTCGGCTCTTCACTGTCAGGGGCGAGTGGGCGGCCATGACCTACATCACAAAACGGGCAACGTCTAGTACAGATATCACCTAAAATCATGAAGGTCGCAGTACCGTGGTTAAAGCACTCAGACAGGTTAGGGCAAGAGGCTTCTTCACAAACCGAATGCAAATTATGCTTGCGTAACGCTGCTTTAATGTTATCAATACGCTCAGTAGTTCTGGGTAGCTTGATCCTTAGCCACTCAGGCTTGCGCAACATTTGTTCTCTTTCTGAAGGCATAACTTTGATTGGAATATGCGCCATTTTGTCAGCGTCACGTAACTTAGTGCCTGGCGCAATGCGCGATGATTTGGTAACTGTCATGTTAAAAGTCTAACCCCGTTTTATAACGTAAATCTGTTGCTTCAAACTTCAAGACAAGCTGCTTAACTAAAGCGTCGCCAGCTTCTGTTACTGTTTGAGGACCCGACAAATCTTTTGTTTGAACCATTTCTAATCCCGCATAACCGCAAGGATTGATTCGTAAAAATGGTGACAGATCCATGTCAACATTCAGCGCTAATCCATGAAAAGAACAACCTTTTCTCACTCTTAATCCAAGCGAGGCAATTTTCTTTTCATCAACATATACCCCAGGCGCATCGGGTTTAGCATATGCTTCAATTTCATACTGCTTTAACGTCGCCACAATCGCATCTTCGATCAAAGTGACAAGTTGACGTACACCCATTTTTCTTCGACGAAGATTGATCATAAAATAAATAACTTGCTGACCGGGTCCGTGGTAAGTAACTTGCCCACCTCTATCGACTTTAACTACAGGAATGTCGCCTGGCATTAATAAATGTTCTTCCTTGCCTGCTTGTCCCTGCGTAAAAACTGCTGGATGCTCAACTAACCAGAGTTCATCTAATGTATCTTCGTCTCTTTCGTCAGTAAAAGACTGCATAGCCTGCCAAACATCTACATAGTCACTGTTGTCAAGCTGTCGAATAATAAGCGAGTTATTCAAGTTATTTCTCTTGTAATTCGGTCTGGTGGATTATATCCAAATATTAGGCGGGAAATATAGTGCCTGATAATATTAATTGGCTATAGTACGTAACGAACTTGTTCAATCGCGGTAAGCGTTTTATAAATGAGTTCAATATGCTCTTTGCTGGTAACGGTTACAGCGACAGAAACAGAGTGGTAGTTACCTTTACTGCTCGGTTTGATTTTTGGTGAGTAGTCACCAGGCGTGTGTTTTTGTAATTCAGCTACGACCAAATCAGGCAGTTCATCACATGCTACACCCATCACTTTAAAGTTCAGCACGGTAGGAAATTCTAATAATTCGTCAAATTTGGTTTTCATGGTTGCTCTCTAATACACAATTTACCGCGGCATTTTAACATTATTTCTGAGAATGCAAAACGTCATATGTTTGCGTGAAGTCAATCAAAAACAAAAAAGCTCGACATATGCCGAGCTTTTTCTTATGAAATCAGTGGATTATTTTACGAATTGCATTTTGATGTAGTCAACTAATCGGTTGAATAAACCGCCTTCTGTAACTTCTTGTAAGGTTACGAGTGGGTATTCAGCAATATCTTCACCTTCAAGTGATAAGAACACTTTACCTACTACTTGGCCTTTCGCTAACGGCGCTACTAGTTCCTGACTTAACTCAAAATCGGCTTTTAAATTTTTACGTTGGCCACGCGGAATAGTAATCGGTGTATTTTCTAATATACCCAAATCTACTTCTTTATTTGCTCCCATCCATACGCGGCTTGAGACGAATTTTTCACCCGCTTTATACGGTGTATATGTTTCAAAGAAGCGGAATCCATAGTTCAATAGTTTTTTACTTTCAACTTTTCTAGCTCGTTCACTTTCCGTACCCATTACTACGGCAACTAAGCGCATATCGCCTTTGGTAGCCGATGAAACTAAGCTATATCCCGCTTGCGACGTATGGCCTGTTTTTAGACCATCGACATTCATGCTTTTGTCCCATAGCAAGCTGTTACGGTTATATTGTTTTATATCGTTGAAGGTGAAAGATTTTTGTTTGTATAGCTCATACTCGCTAGGCACATCTCTAATAAGTGCCATCGCTAGGGTAGCCATATCTCTAGCGGTGGTCTTGTGTTCTTGGCTATCTAAACCGTGGCTGTTTTCAAAATACGAGCTACTCATGCCTAACTGTTCGGCATACGCATTCATCATATCAGCAAAAGCGTCTTCGCTTCCGGCAATATGTTCTGCCATAGCAATACAAGCATCGTTTCCTGAAGCGACAATGATGCCTTGGTTTAGCAAATCTACTTCAACTTCTTTGCCTACCTCAAGAAACATCAAGGACGAACCATTTAATACTGGGTTTCCTGTCGCCCAAGCGTTTTCACTGATTTTTACTTTATCGGAATTCTTTATATTGCCTGACTTCAACTCAAGCCCAATGATGTAACTGGTCATCATTTTTGTCAGACTAGCGGGCGCAAGCAGGGCATCAGGGTTACCTTCTGCAATGACTTTACCAGTAGCGTAGTCAATTAATATATGGCCTTTAGCGTTAATTTCAGGTGGCGATGGGATAATGTTTATGGCAGAGGCCATTGAAGAAAAGGTGAAGGCAACTGCGCCGATGAATGTAATTAGTTTATTTTTTTTTAAGGTCATATTATTCGCCATATTTTTGTCGGCAATCGGTTTAAAACTTAGGAAATTTACTATGTACCGCATCAATACCAAGTGAAATAAATATTTGACAAGCTCCCAAGGGCGAGTTTAAAAGGCTTATATGCAGCGTTATTGATTTTAACAAGGTTCCTACATGGATGTAGGTTATTAGGGCAACGCAGGACGCAGTTGCCGAGAATAACCATTACCTACAATCAATGCCTTGCCTCTAAGCCTTTTAATTCTCGCTGAATGATTAAATATTTAATTCAATTGGTATACATTCGATACACATTTTCGGCAGTATAACATTTTTAAACACGAATACTATGGCTCAATAATGGCAATTTGTTAACGAGTATTGCGAGGTATAGGCTTGTTTCGTTCTTACTAACCACCGATAGTTTTGATAAAAGCTTTCGGATAACCATTAGATTTAAGTGTGTTGAGTAGTTCGTTTACTTTGTCATTATTATTTAACGGCCCAAGTTGTACACGGTATACCCCACTGCTTTTGGGCCACACGCTTGGTATTTGATACAACGCAGTTAATGCTTCCCCTGTTTTACGAGCAACGTCAAGATTACGTGTTGCAAATACTTGGATGAATTGCTGTGTGGCGTTGCTTTTTTTCACCAATGGGACTTTTTTAGTGCTAGCTAGGTCAAATGATGTAATGGCCTCAAGCTTTACGTTAGCAGTTCCTGTTTTAAGCATGTCGAGTTTGTATGCAGCGCTGTATGATAAGTCGATAACGCGCCCATCGTGAAAAGGGCCACGGTCATTCACTCTGACAATAACCGTTTTATTGTTGTCTAAATTGGTGACTTTCACATAGCTCGGCAAAGGCAAGTTCTTATGTGCAGCACTCATTGCATACATGTTGTAAATTTCACCATTTGACGTGAGGTGGCCATGAAATTTCTTACCATACCAAGATGCTACCCCGTGCTCGACAAAGTTGTCGGCACTTTGCAACACTTTGTACGATTTGCCTAACACGGTGTAGTTTCGATTTCCGCCTTTACTTTTAGCTTCTGCTCTTGGTATTGCATCAACAAGCTCAGCAGTTGATGGCAGGCGGGTAGGCGTGCTGTCGTGGCGCTGTTGATATCGGCCAGTTTGCGTACTGCACGCGGTAAGCAATATCAATGCACTAGTGGTGAGTGCTCTTAATCCGTTAATGGTAGCGTTGTTCATTCTTAGGCATTGAATCGTCTGTGAGTACTAATGGCCATTAGAATGCCAAATCCAGCCATCAATGTCACCATTGAAGTACCACCATAACTTACAAGTGGAAGTGGTACACCGACCACAGGTAAGAGTCCCGATACCATGCCTATGTTGACAAATACATAGACAAAAAAGGTTAACGTTAAACTACCAGCTAAAAGTTTAGTAAAAGCTTGTTGAGCATTTGCTGCGATCCATAGCCCCCTCAATACAACGGCCAGATATACAAGCAGCAATGCCGCGACCCCAATAAGGCCAAATTCTTCGCTAAATACTGCAAATATGAAGTCAGTATGTCTTTCGGGTAAAAATTCCAGCTGTGACTGTGTCCCCTGAAGCCAGCCTTTACCGTGAATGCCACCAGAACCAATCG
Organism: Thalassotalea fusca; assembly: GCF_053485835.1. Classification (NCBI taxonomy): domain Bacteria; kingdom Pseudomonadati; phylum Pseudomonadota; class Gammaproteobacteria; order Alteromonadales; family Colwelliaceae; genus Thalassotalea; species Thalassotalea fusca. Next base: position 82,271 of record NZ_JBQRUN010000010.1, on the reverse strand, counting down.
CAATTTTGGATTGAATAATATGATAGCCTGAACCTAGAGGATCCTGTTCAGGGTTTAAAAAGGTCAACACCCGTTGCTTTTGATAGGGCTTCATCAAAAACATCCATAGAATTGGCGTAAACGCCGAGGCCAACCCAACGCAGGCCATGATAAGTTTCCAACTTGCCCCTGCCAAGAAAATAACAAAAATACCTGAGCTAGCAATAAGAATTGATGTGCCTAAATCTGGTTGCTTAGCGATGAGTAATGTCGGAACCAGAACCAGAATAAACGCGATTACAATATTTTCGACCTTTGCGGGTAAATTGTCTTGGCTAATGTACCAAGCAATGGTAATTGGCACGACAATCTTCATTATTTCTGACGGCTGAAAACTGGTTATACCTATATTCAGCCAGCGTTTGGCACCACCGCCCATTTGACCAAAAAACAGTACGGCGACTAGCATTGCGAGTCCAGCTAAAAACATTGGCACGGCCCATTTTCGCCAAAACATAGGAGGAATTTGAGCAATAATAAACATCGCTGTCATTGCGACGCCAATTCGAATTAGCTGACGATATACGATCGCCATATCCTGTCCACCAGCGCTGTAGACAACGAATAATCCTAAGGTCATTAGGCAGAGTAAACAGAATAATAACGGCATATCAATATGCAGTTTTTGCCAAATGGTACGCACGCGTGCTTGGTCGGTTCCTACTGAACGCACTAATGACTCCCTGCGTTGGTTAAATGCTTCTCACCGTATGTATTTGCATGGTGAAAGTGCTTGGTTTTACTGACAATAACACGGTCACCAAAGTACTGATCCATCATTTGTCTCGCGACAGGGGCTGCATTGGTTGCACCGCCGCCGACATTTTCTATTGCGACAGCAACGACTATTTCGGGCTTCTCATAGGGAGCAAATGCGATAAACATTGCATTGTCCCGCTGATTTTCGGCTACTTCTTCAGCGTTATATTCTTCATCTTGACCAATGCTTGCGGTTTGAGCGGAGCCTGTCTTACCCGCTGCGTCATATTTACTGCCTTTAAAGGCATTGTATCCAGTAGCGCCCAGCTTCTGCACTGTATTATGCATGGCATCAAGTACGACATCCCAATGCTGTGCATTTTTCAACACTATCGGACGTTTTTCGTCAAACTGTTGAGGGAATTCAATTACTTCATTTGTGCCATCTTTGACAATAGTTTGATGGCTGGCTCTTAATAAGTGAGGAACTTTGATCTCACCTTTATTTACAAGTATAGAAACTGCTTGCGCCAATTGTAGCGGTGTTACTGTCCAGAAACTTTGGCCAATACCTACTGACAGCGTTTCTCCTGTATACCATGATTGGTTATAGCGAGCACGTTTCCATTCTACACTTGGCATTACCGCGCGATTTTCTTCATGTAGGTCAACTCCTGTGTAATCACCAAAACCAAACTTTTCCATCATACGCGCTATTTTTGTAATACCTAGCTTGTATGACAAGTCGTAGTAATATACGTTGCACGATTGCTCTAGTGATTTAGTTAAGTTCACTTTTCCGTGACCCCATTTTTTCCAGTCACGTCGCCTATTATTCACGCCTTTTAACTGGTACCAACCCGGATCCCAAACTTCAGTTTCGGGGGTGATAATTTCTTCTTCTAAGCCGAGTAACGCCAGAAACGGTTTAACTGTCGAGGCAGGCGGGTAGCCTTGAACCGTACGGTTGATGAGGGGTTTGTCTTTGGAGTTAAGTAGCTTGCTGTAGTCTTTTGTACTGATGCCATGAACGAATAAATTGCCATCGTAGCTTGGATTTGAATACATGGCGAGAATGCCACCGTCCCGAGGATCAATGGCAACGATTGCACCGCGCTTACCTGACAAAGCCCGCTTGGCAATCATTTGCAATTCTATATCTAAGGTCAAGGTAAGATCTTTACCTGGGACGGGTGGCGTATAGTCTAAGGTGCGAATAATGCGCCCTTGGTTGTTGATCTCAACTTCTTGATGACCAATTGTGCCGTGAAGCTCTTTTTCATAGTATTTTTCTAATCCAAATTTACCGATATTGCGGGTGGCTGCATAATTGTCACTTAACCCTTGCTCTTCGAGTTTTATCGAATCACGACGGTTGATACGACCCACATAACCTAAACTGTGCGTAGTTAGATCAGCAAACGGATAAGAACGCTTTAGGCGGGCATCAATAAATACCCCTGGGAATTTGTGTTGGTTGACAGAAAATAATGCGACTTGTTGATCGCTAAGTCTAGAATGCAGCTCAATAGGTTTGAAACGTCGTTTAGATCGCAACGACTTGAATAGTTTATCTTGCTTTTCTTGGCTGATTTCCAATAATTCAGCGACTTCACGAACCGTCTTCTCTAAGTCTTTTACTTGTTCTGGAATAATTTCTAAGCTGTAGATGGGCTCATTTTCGGCTAATAACACGCCATTGCGGTCATATATTAAACCACGATTTGGCGCTACGGGGAGTAGCTTGATGCGGTTTGAGTTGGATCGCGTTTGATACTTTTCGTATGAGTTGACTTCTAATTCATAAACGTTACTAAATAAAATGATCAACATCACAACAACACCGAGTAGTGCAATAAAGCTACGACGAGCAAATAAGTTCGCTTCTGCTGAGTGATTTCTAATTGCGACGCGTTTAGCTGCCATGATTACTCTCGGTGATATGGGTGATTATTATTGATACTCCAAGCCCGATAAAGGCTCTCTGCAACGAGTACTCTTACCATAGGGTGAGGTAAGGTTAATGGTGATAAAGACCATTTCTGCTCTGATGCTTTAATGCAGGCTGGTGCTAAGCCTTCAGGGCCGCCTACTAGCAAAGCGACGTCTCGGCCATCATGTTGCCAACGTTCAAGTTGGTTAGCCAACTGTGGTGTTGTCCAAGGCTTACCTTCAACTTCTAGCGTGACAATGCGATGCCCTTTAGGGATAGCAGCTAGCAATTGCTCACCTTCTTTTTCAAGAATACGTGTTATGTCTGCATTTTTACCACGTTTTCCTGGAGGTATTTCGACTAAATGAAACGACATATCTCGAGGAAATCTGCGGCTATATTCGAGAAAACCTTGCGTAACCCAAGCGGGCATTTTATTACCAACGGCGTAAAGGGTGAGGCGCATACTTGAGGATTACTCCCAAAGTTGTTCTAAAGCGTAGCGATCTCGAATTTCATCGGTCATGACATGCACAACAACATCGCCTAAATCAACCAATGACCATTCGCCAACATCGTTACCTTCAATACCTAATGGCTCAACACCTTCTTTGCGGCACTCTAATGAAACGGATTGGGCAATGGACTTTACATGACGGTTAGAATTGCCAGATGCGACGACCATTACGTCGGCAAAATTTGATTTCTCGGCAATGTTGAGTGTGACAATGTCACGACCTTTCATATCTTCAATCTTTTCAATGACAAAAGCGGTTAAAGCATCAGCTTTCAATGTAATCTCTCATAGCTTGTAAATAATAGTGAAATAATATCACCAAATGGCGTATTCGTTAACTCTCTCGTCTGTAAAAATGTATGAATGAGTCGAAATTTCCGTTGTTATGCTCGGTATAGTCGTTGCTTTTCAATATATTCCATTACATCGCTGGAAATATATGAAGATATGTCTATGTTACGCGCGATTGCGTCCCGAATTTCAGTAGATGAAATATCAATGACTTTATTAGTTAAAAGCAAAATCTTGCCTATTTTAGCGGATTTAAGTTCCTCAGCTGATATCGTTATAGCGTTTTGTATAAGTTGAGGAGATGCTAATGTGGCCAATGTTGAATCGTAACCTGGCCGAGTAGAGACAACTAAATGGCATAAATTAAGTATCTCTTGCCACTTGTGCCATTTGGTAAAGCTGAGTAGTGAGTCCATTCCCATCAGAAAATAAAGTGTTGCGTGTGGATATTCATTTTTCACTTCTTTTAACGTATCCACACTATAAGAAATTGATGTTCGGTTTAGTTCTCTTTGATCGGGCGTGAAAATTGGATGTGACTGACAAGCGCGTTTGACCATCTCTAATCGTTGCGTAGGACTAGCGTGTGTTGAATCTTTATGCGGTGGTATATGAGCGGGTAAAACTAATACCTCATCTAATGAAAGCTCTTGAGCAACGCTTAGTGCTGGCTCTATATGACCGTTATGAATAGGGTCAAAGGTGCCACCTAAAATACCTAAGTGGTATTCTTGAGCTTCTTTTTGGGGCGTAATACTAGCGTTGCCTGTCATAGTCTAGCTTAAGCTCATTGGTTTTTTCACCATGAAACAATGTGACAATAACGTCGAATAGTGGAATAAATGGATCAAATTCTCCTGAGCTTTTTGACAGTAGATCAACTTCCGCAAGCCTTGCCTGTGCTAACCCAAGATTTTTGTCTGAAATGTTTTTTAACGCATGGTTATATGCTGGTTTTTTTTTATCCCAAATACGATGCTGACTATACGCTTCGTTTAATGGTGTTCCTTGTGCGACAGCGCTTTTTAATGCTAGCAACACGTTTAGCTCTTTGTGAATGAACCAAATTAGCTGACCGATAGCAGAGCCATCTTGTTGTAATTGTTCAATAATCGTTAAACATTTCTTAACGTTACCGGAAAGTACTTCATCAATTAGCTGGAACGGATTAAATTTTGACTGATTAATCAGTAATGCGTCTATATCAGCAACTTGAACCGGCGTTGTGCCAAAAAGAATGGCTAATTTTTCAAGCTCTTGACTAAGTGCAAGCAAATTACCTTCACAGAAGTCGATTATCAATTGGCTGGCCGCTGCGTCTAAGTTCAAGCCCAGTGTGCGGCAATGTTGAGCGGCCCATTGGTGTAGATGCTTGCCTTCTATATTGTAAACAGGTACATAGCAGCCCTTGCTTTCAAGCGTTTTGAACCACTTTTTCTTAGCTACATTTGCGTCTAGCTTATCACCGAAGCAAATTACTATAGTGTCATCATTAAGCTGTTCAGCGAGCGACAATAAAGCTTTTTGTCCTCGCTCATTGAGCTTAGATTGAATGAAATCAAGTTCAAAAATACGTAGGTTCGCAAACAAGCTAAGCGCTTGAAATTCACCTAATAGCAATTCCCAGTCAAATTTATCATCAATCGTAAATCGTTGAACATCAGAAAATCCCTGCTGACCGTAGTGTTGCTTGATTTGGGCAACAGCGTTGTTTTTTTGCCATGGTTCGTCACCAAAAATTAACCATACGGGCAGCTGCTTCTGCTGTAAGGTGTTGGCTAATTGATTGTGATAAATTTTCATATGGCCTGACAACCTTTGGTCTAATGCGTTGATTAAATTTTTAGTACGTTCATTAATTGCTTAGCAGTTATTAAACTTCGATGCTCGCCATATTCCGCAAGATGCGATCAGCTGCTTCTTGCCTCATTTCTCGTAACATTAACGAAAGTTCTCGGCTTTTAGCCAATGCTGCATCAGGGTCGTCTTGGTAGTCACGGTTGACTTCAAATTTGAAGGATTGCGGTTGCTTGTCTTTCACTTTGATCTGGTAGTGTACGGTATACGTTAATTCATATTCAGCCACTTGGCCGTTTGGAAATACAGACAAGGTTCTTCTATCAAGGGTGTCTTTGAGAATAACAAGTTGAGCAATGTCTTCTTGCGAATTTTCAACGATCTTAATGTTATGCTGAATTAAATGGCGTTTAACAACACGTGTTAGTTCACCAAATCTGTCAGTTGAACGAATAGAAAGTGTTTGCAATTCAGGGGCGATGAGGTAATCGCCCCGTAAATGAAATCCGCAACTACTAAGTGTTAATAGGCTAAACGTTAATAGGCACAGCAAAATGCTGTGCTTATTAAAGGCAAAACGGCGATTTCGTTGCATCTATTATTTCCTGTTTTGGCCTATCAGTTGGCGACGATATTCAGTAGCTTACCAGGTACGTAGATAACCTTGCGCACTGTTTTTCCGTCAACGAATTTAACCACGTTTTCGTCCGCCATACCCGTTTGTTCAACAAGCTCTTGGCTCGCATCTGCAGCGACAGTAATTTTACCACGAACCTTGCCATTCACTTGAACGATAATGAGTTTCTCATCTTCAACTAATGCTGAGTTGTCTACCGTCGGCCATGAGGCATCTTCAACTGGCGTACCATCACCAATCATTGACCAAAGCTTATGACTTAAATGCGGTACGATTGGCGTAAGCATCAAAGTAACTGCCTGAATAGCTTCTTGCATTACCGTGCGATCTTCAACCGTTTCCATGCTTGCTTTGGTTAAATGATTCATCAATTCCATGATTGAAGCGATTGCTGTGTTAAAAGTATTTCGACGTCCAATATCATCGGTTACTTTTTTAATCGTTTTGTGTAGCTCTCTACGTAGTGTTTTTTGCGCGCTATTTAGGCTGATGTCAGCAAGAGCAGCAGTATCCCCACTTTCCTGGAAGTCATAGGCAAGCTTCCATACACGCTTAAGGAAGCGGTGTGCACCTTCAACACCTGAATCTGACCACTCTAGTGTTTGCTCAGGTGGTGACGTGAACATGATAAATAAGCGGACTGTGTCTGCTCCATATTGTTCAATAACTTGTTGGGGATCGATTCCATTGTTTTTCGACTTAGACATTTTGCTCATGCCTGCCGAGATTACTGGTTCGCCGTCGATTTTGCTTACTGCAGAAACAACACCACCTTTTTCATCACGTTCTACTTCAACGTCTGTTGGAGAAATCCACTCTTGACCACCGTTGTCAGCCTCACGGTAATAGGTATCAGCCAATACCATGCCTTGACATAATAGGCGTTTAAACGGCTCATCACTTTCTACTAAGCCAACATCACGTAACAGTTTATGGAAAAAGCGAGAGTACAATAAATGTAAAATCGCATGTTCGATGCCGCCTATGTACTGGTCAACAGGTAACCAGTAGTTAGCTTTTTCTGGATCTAACATTTGTGTGTCGTCATTTGGCGAACAGTATCTTGCGTAATACCAAGATGATTCCATGAACGTATCGAACGTATCAGTTTCTCTAAATGCTTGTTCACCGTTAAAGGTCGTTTCTGCCCATTTAGGGTCGTCCTTGATTGGCGAAGTTACACCATTCATGACCACATCTTCTGGTAATTCAACAGGAAGTTGATCTTCAGGTACTGGTACCGATTCACCATTAGCCAAATTAATCATTGGAATTGGCGTACCCCAGTATCGTTGACGTGAAACGCCCCAGTCTCTTAAACGATAGTTTACGGTAACTTTACCTTTGTTTTCAGCGATTAACTTGTCTGAAATAGCTTTGAAGGCATCATTGAATGCCAAACCATCGAACTCTCCCGAATTAATCAGTGTACCTTTTTCGGTGATAGCGGCTTTGGTAATGTCTTCGTCAGCAGCACCTTCAATCACTTGTTCAATCGGTAAACCGTATTTAGTCGCAAATTCCCAATCACGCTGGTCATGACCTGGTACTGACATTACGGCACCTGAACCATAATCCATCAATACGAAGTTAGCAGCCCATACTGGTACCAAACGACCTGTAATAGGGTGAACAGCTTTTAAGCCTGTATCAACACCTTTCTTTTCGATGGTGGCCATGTCTGCTTCAGTTGTTTTTTGCGTCTTACATTCTTCAATGAAAGCTGCAAGCTCAGCATTATTTTTAGCAGCCTCTAGTGCTAACGGATGTTGTGCCGCTAATGCCACATAGGTAACGCCCATTAAGGTATCAGGACGTGTGGTGTAAATATCAAAACTTTCACTTGAGTCAGCCACTTGGAAGGTCATTTCCACGCCTTCTGAACGACCAATCCAGTTACGCTGCATTGCTTTTACTTGCTCAGGCCAATCTTCTAATTGGTCTAAGTCGTTTAGCAGTTCTTCAGCGTAGTCGGTAATCTTAATAAACCATTGTGGAATTTCTTTACGTTCAACTATCGCACCTGAACGCCAACCGCGGCCATCAATAACTTGCTCGTTAGCTAGTACAGTTTGATCGACTGGATCCCAGTTAACCGTGGCATTTTTCTTATAAACCAAACCTTTTTCATAAAGCTTCGTGAAGAACCATTGTTCCCAGCGATAGTAATCTTTTTTACATGTTGCGAGTTCGCGATCCCAGTCATAGCCAAAACCTAATGACTTTAATTGCTCACGCATGTATTCAATATTTTGGTAAGTCCATTTAGCCGGTGCTGAATTATTTTTAATCGCGGCATTTTCAGCAGGCAAACCAAATGCATCCCAACCCATAGGTTGCATAACATTCTTTCCTTGCATGCGTTGGTAGCGAGAAATCACATCCCCTAAACTGTAGTTACGTACATGCCCCATATGGAGGCGGCCACTTGGGTAAGGAAACATTGCTAGACAGTAGAACTTGTCTTCCCCTGGCTTTTCAATAGCTTTAAATGTTTGGTTTTCTTGCCAAAATGATTGTACTTCAGCTTCAATCGACTGAGGATTATAAATGGATTCCATTAAAGACTTCTCAAATATTGGTGTGATACTAAGCGCGATGGATTATCGAAAGAACTCGTATCAAATGGTCTAAATTAATCGGCATAGAATACATTAACTACGCGGTTACCGACAAGGGTTATAAAGGTTATTTTATTATTTTTGACCGAAGTGCCATGGAGCTAAGCAAATTGGCGCTTTTTGTACTATACCCAATAGAGAGAAGTCATTTGAAATCTCGGGGAACGAAATGCCAAAACCGTCTGTTTTTGAACGCTTTTATAAAGATCTCACCCAATGGCTGCATGACATAGAAGAACATGAAGGCACGCGTATTGTTGAAATTGTCGAATATGCCAAAAAACTGCTACTGGCGGCAGAGTCCTTACCAGAAGAGAAAGTGAAGCAATTTATTGACAATTTCGCTTACGATTTGAAAGAGTTTTATGAACAGAATCAAGAGGAAGCTAAGCATTCTATTTATTTAGGGCTAATGAAAGAGTCATTTTGGTCTGTGCTTGCCAACATTACTGATAAATCACAAGTTGAATGGGCGGAACTTTGCGAAGATTTCGAACAAGAGGGCGATTACCAAGTGGGTGATATGATAGGTTTTGGCCAGCTTACTTGTCGTGGGTGTGGTCATTCTATCTTGATCAGCCATTTGTCTGAGGTTTTGCCGTGTCTCGAATGTGGCCACAGGCATTTTAAACGTAATCCATTACAGCCTTAACGCAGCTTGGTGTAATTAAATTCAATCTGCTTTTGCCAAATCACGTTTTGACAGAGTACACTGTCGGCAACATTCCTGATTATTGATAATAAGTGCTGGTTTTTTAAGCACAAACAGCGAGATACTCTATGACAGAAGCTTTAAAAACGCTCAAATTACCTGTTGAAAAATTAACAGCAGAATTGGCTGTTGGCTTGTTTGAACAAAAATATGATGAAGGTGAACAACGAGTTTTTATCGGTCATCATAGAGCGAAAGAAGCGCTAGAGTTTGGGTTATCAATGGAGGCGCCGGGGTTTAACGTGTTCGCTATGGGTGAGCACGGCACGGGTCGACAAACACTGGTCAAACAAATGTTAGCAGCAAGTGCTGTACAGCAAACCACGCCACCAGAGTGGTGTTACATCAATAATTTTGACGATTTTCACGCGCCTTTTAAGCTATATGTAAGCCCAGGTGATGGCAAGCAATTGCTAGCACGCATCAATACCTTTATTGATGAGCTTATGGATTTGTTTCCTGAAATATTCGACAACCCAGGTTATCAGCGCAAAAAAGCCGCGATCGATCGTGAATTCAATCAACTGTATGACAATGCGTTAACTATAGTTGAAGAGACCGCATTGAAGAATAATGTTGTGTTGTTTGAAGAGGGTGGAGAAGTCGGCTTTTCGCCAATTATTGATGGCAAACCACTAAGCGATAATGAACTTGCCAATTTAGATGATGACAAGCGCAATGCATTTTTTGATGTATTGGCTAAGTTGGAAGATTTATTGGCAGAACAGCTTATTGAACTTCCTCAATGGAAGCGACGCTCGTCTGATAAGTTACGAAAACTACGATACCGTACAGCGGAAGACAGTATTCGCCCATTTATCAAAGAATTAGAGCATGAGTTTTCGAGTAATTTAGGGGTACTGAAGTACTTATCTAAAGTAAAAGAACATATTGTTGATGCTGTACTAGAAATTTTAGTGGAAGAAGGTCAAGAACAGCTTAATGATAAAGATGCCCGTAAGTTGATGGTAGAACGTTTTCTGCCTAATTTATTGGTTGCTAGAGATCCTGAAGCTGGCGCTCCCGTTGTGTATGAACAAAACCCAACGTATCAGAATCTTTTTGGCCATGTGGATTATGCATCTTTCCAAGGAGGTACTTACACAAGTTATCGTTTGATTCGTCCTGGGGCGTTGCATAAATCCAACGGTGGATATTTATTACTAGATGCTGAAAAGTTACTGAGCCAACCAGCTGTTTGGGCAAAACTAAAGTTAGCGCTTAAAACACAAGAGCTTACCATTGAAAATCCGTATTCAGAATTTACGCAGCCTAGCGCGCATACACTGCAGCCAGAGAAGATACCTTTTAAGGTGAAGGTTATTTTGCTTGGTGGTTCAGATATTTACTATATGCTACAAGATTATGATCAAGAATTTACTGAACTGTTTCGAGTGCTTGCTGATTTCGATCGTCATTTGGAATTTAATGATACCAATCTTGCCGAATATGCACAGATAATCAGACAACGTGCTTATCGTTATGATTATCCAAAAGTATCGGCCGAAGCGATTTTAGAGCTGGTGCGGTATGGATTACGAAGAGCGGAACACCAACATAAGATTTCTGCCAATATTGTTCAAGTAAATGACTTGCTTGATGAAGCGTTTTATTTGTGGAAGAAAGCGGGGGCAGAAGGCGAGTTAGCGGCTGAATTTGTACTTGGTGCATTGGCAGCAAAGCAGCGCAGAACTGGACGCATAAGTGAAGCGTGGTTAAGCGAGATCAAGGAAGAGCAGTTGTTGATCAGCACTGAAGGCAAACAAGTTGGCAAGGTCAACGGTCTGACTGTGCTGGAAATTGGCGACAGCGTTTTTGGTACGCCAGCGCGTATTACTGCGACCGTTTATGCTGGCAGCAACGGCATTACCGATATTGAACGGGAAGTGGATTTAGGCAAACCCATTCACTCGAAAGGGGTTTTGTTACTGTCAGGCTATATTGGACTTAAGTATGGTCAAGACCTCGTAGTGTCTATGTCTGCTAATATTGCCATTGAGCAATCATATGGTCATATAGATGGTGACAGTGCTTCAATGGCTGAGCTTTGCGCACTTATTTCCGCAATATCACAGTTACCTATTGATCAAGGCATCGCGATAACTGGCTCTATGAACCAACATGGTGAAGTACAATCAATTGGTGGTGTTAATGAAAAAATTGAAGGCTTCTATCGTTTGTGTAAAGACACTGGCCTTACAGGGAAACAGGGTGTAATCATACCGAAAACCAATGTTATTAATTTGATGTTATCAAGCGAAGTTATCGAAGCCGTAGAGCAAGGTAATTTTAATATTTTCGCTGTAGAAAATGTTGATCAGGCATTCGAAATACTAATGGGAATTGATGCAGGTAAGGTTAGCAGTACGGGTCGTTACCCGAGAAAGTCTATTCACGGTATTGTCATGAACAAACTAGCGAGCCTGTCGGCCTTACTGGAAGGTAACGAAGAATAACGTCGGGTTCTGGAAGCGTTACAGCTTCTTTACCTGCGAATCGCAACAAAAAGGGTAATAACAAGTTTGGTGTTATTACCCTTTTTGTTTAATTCAACTTTTTTAATTCAAGTTATTCAATTCAAGTTATTTAATTTCTATCTATTCTCGAAAAATTTAAATTGTTTTCTATACTGATCAAAGTGAACTGATTTTCTTGATCTTTCTTCGAGTGATCACAAGATTCAAATTAAAGGAGTGCGTAAAATAACAATAAGACTACGCTAACGTTCTGACATATGTGTCATCGGGATATTCTGCTGCTTTCACCGAAATGACGCTACTTGCCACCTATTAAGCCCGTTCAAGCATAGCTTGAACGTTAGTTTACTTCGTCCCAATAAAAAAGAAATGCTTGAAAAATAGGCTTTTTTTGCAAAATAAATATCTTGGCATATGCTTAATATCAAAGAATAAATTTGATTGAACTTTGTACAATAGTGTCGTGCGAAGTTCATTGGGGGAGCTGATGGACAGCACGCAATTACTTGCTGATGTTTGGCCTATTGCCGCATTTTTTCTGATTTTAGTCACTATGCTAGGTGGCATGCTATTACTGTCGCATTTTCTTGGTGGTCGCCGCCAACATGTACGACGTCATATACCATACGAATCAGGTGTCATTAGTGTTGATGACAATAAAACGCGCTTTGGTAGTCACTTTTTTCTTTACGCAATCTTTTTCGTTATTTTTGATTTGGAAGTTATTTTCTTATTTGCATGGGTTATTGCTTTTAAAGAAGTGGGTTGGCCGGGTTTTATTGAAGCGAGCATTTTCATTTTCATCTTGTTGGCTGCTCTTTGGTATTTGTGGCGAGTGGGGGCACTGCAATTAACCAGAAGACATGCACATCAGATGCAAACTCAAGATAGTTTCACCCCTGCGAGCAAACAGGAGGGCAACTAATGGAATGGTCTCTTACTAAAGCATCGCTAGATGAAGCATTTTCAGCATCAGAAAAATCGGTAGAAAAAGATCTACAGCGTCACTTATTTGTCGCCAAGCTCGACGATATGATCCGTTGGGGACAGAAACATTCTATCTGGCCGTTCAATTTTGGTTTAAGTTGCTGCTACGTAGAAATGGCAACAGGTTTTACTTCTAGACACGACATAGCGCGTTTTGGTGCTGAAGTTATTCGTGCTACACCTCGTCAGGCTGATTTAATGGTAATTTCAGGTACCTGTTTTAGAAAAATGGCACCAGTGATTCAACACTTATATGATCAACTCTTAGAACCTAAATGGATAATTTCTATGGGCTCTTGCGCCAATTCTGGCGGTATGTATGACATCTACAGCGTCGTTCAAGGGGTAGATAAGTTTATTCCAGTTGACGTTTATGTACCAGGTTGTCCACCCAGGCCAGAAGCTTTGCTTGAAGGGCTGTTGCTCTTACAAAGCGCCATCGCTCATCAACCACGACCTTTAAGCTGGGTAGTAGGAGAACAAGGAGTCAAAACGGTGCATAAGCCTTCACTTCGCGATATTAAACATTCTCATCGCATTGAAACTACCTTTCTTGATTCGCCGGATAGTGTCTAATGATAGATTTGAAACGGTCAAATGACTGGTCGCCAGATGCTCAACACACCGTCAAGGAAGAGGTTCATGCACTTTGCCACTCGCTAAGCTTAGAAGCTGAGCAAAGTCACATTTTCGATGCCATTGAAACTTATTGGGTTGATAAGCAACAACTCAGTCAATTGATGCGTATCCTCAGGTTTGATGTGGCACAGCCGTTTACCATGTGCTTCGATTTAACCGCGATAGATGAAAGCGAAAAGCGCACGCCATGTGCACAAAGCACACATATTACGGTGAGTTATCACTTACGTTCATTTGATAGAAATCAGGATTTACGCATTAAAGTTGCTGTAGACGAATGCAATGTCTTAATCAGTGTGTCGGACATATGGCCCAATGCTAATTGGTATGAACGTGAAATTTGGGACATGTTTGGCGTGACGTTTGTTGGTCATCCACACCTTACGAGAATTTTAATGCCACCCACCTGGCAAGGGCACCCGCTTCTAAAAACACACCCTGCACGTGCTACCGAGTTACCTTCTTTTACATTGTCAGAAGAGCAGCAGCGCATTGAGCAGGAAGCCCTAAAGTTTGATCCCGAGCAATGGGGAATGAAGCGTCAGGGCAAGAATAATGATTTCATGTTTCTTAACCTTGGTCCAAACCACCCGAGTGTACATGGCGCATTTCGCATTGTATTACAAATGGACGGGGAAGAGATTGTCGATTGTGTGCCCGATATTGGTTATCACCATAGAGGCGCGGAAAAGATGGGAGAACGACAGTCGTGGCATAGTTATATCCCATATACCGACCGTATTGATTATCTTGGCGGCGTGATGAATAACTTCCCTTATGTGATGGCTGTTGAAAGACTTGCAGGGATAACTGTACCAGATAGAGCGAAAGTGATTCGCATCATGACGTCAGAAATGTTTCGAATATTAAGTCATTTATTATTCTACGGCACATTCGCGCAAGACGTAGGAGCTTTGTCGCCGATATTTTATATGTTTGTTGATCGCGAAAAGTTGTTTGGCATCATCGAGGCCTTCACCGGAGCCCGCATGCATCCTAGCTGGTTCCGTATTGGCGGTATTGCCCAAGATTTGCCTGACGGTTGGGATACGCTAGTGCGTGACTATGTCAATTATCTCCCCAAGCGATTGGATGAGTATGAAAAAATGGTTATGCAAAATAGCATTTTGAAAAAGCGTACTCAGGGCGTTGGCAGCTATACAACAGAGCAGGCCATACAATGGGGCGTGACAGGTCCAGGACTACGTGCAACGGGTTATTCGTGGGATTTGCGTAAACAAAGACCATACAGTGGCTATGATCAGTTCGACTTCGAAGTGCCTACCGGTAATAGAGGAGATTGTTACGACAGGTGTCGGGTACGGATTGAGGAAATGCGCCAAAGCATTCGCATTATTGAACAATGCCTAAACAATATGCCAGAAGGTGATTACAAAGCCGAACACCCTCAAACGACACCACCCAACAAATTACGAACAATGACCGATATTGATACGCTTATCCCGCATTTTCTCAATGTCTCTTGGGGGCCGGTAATTCCAAAAGGTGAAGTATCGATAAGCGTAGAGGCGACCAAGGGAGAAATGGCTTATCACTTAGTTAGCGACGGCAGTACTACGAGTTACCGTACGCGCATTCGCACACCAAGTTTCGCGCATTTACAAATGTTACCCGTGATCAGTAAAGGCCAAATGGTGGCTGACCTTATTGCGACTCTTGGCAGTATCGATTATGTGATGGCTGATGTGGACCGATAAATATGATGCAAGTGATTCGAACAATAGCACCAAATGCTCACTCCTATCTTTGTGATTCAGAAAGAGCACAGATTGATCACGAAATTAGCGTGCTTGAATCCCGTACAGCTGCAGGTATTGAAGCATTGAAAATCGTGCAGGCGAGCCGAGGATGGATAAGTGATGAAAGCTTAGCTGCAATTGCCCAGTATCTCAGTATGTCGACCGCTGAATTGGACGGCGTCGCTACCTTTTACAACCTAATTTATCGCCAGCCAGTGGGCAAATATGTAATCCATTTATGTAATAGTGTGTCCTGTCATCTGAATGATTATCAGGCAGTACTGTCGGCAATTCAGTCACATCTTGGTATTAAATATGGTGAAACTACACCAGACGGAATGTTCACTTTGTTATCCAATGCTTGTCTTGGTGGTTGTGATAAGGCGCCAGTCATGATGATTGGTGAACACCATTATGAGCACTTATCGCCAAATAGCGTAATTGATGTGCTTGAGTCATTACGCGCAACAACGAAGGGGGCGTAGCATGAGTATCAACTTAGCGAATGCCCAAACAAAGCCATTAACCTACCTCGCAGATCGCGAAAGTCCATTAAGCTTTGCCTCGTATCATGAAGCTGGAGGGTATTCGGGTGCCCATAATGCGCTGAAAGAACATACGGCAGAGCAAGCTTTAGAATTAGTTAAACAATCAGGGTTAAAAGGGCGAGGTGGGGCTGGATTCCCTACCGGATTAAAGTGGAGTTTCGTACCTAGTAAACCGGAAAAAAGTACTAAGACTAAATCTAAAAGTGGATCAAAAGGTGCCTTAGGGCACAGATATTTAGTGTGCAATGCTGATGAGATGGAGCCGGGCACATTTAAAGATCGATGGATACTTGAAGGCGCGCCGCACCTGTTGATTGAGTCAATGATTATTGCCGCATTTGCAATTGGTGCAGATAAAGGCTTTATATTTCTGCGCGGTGAATATCATCTGGCAGCAAAGCGATTGCAACAAGCTATTACTGAAGCCATTGTCAATGGCTGGTTAGGCGCGAACATCAAGGGAAGTGGCTTTGCCTTTGAGCTACACTTGCACACCAGCGCGGGCCGATATATTTGCGGCGAAGAAACCGCGTTGATAAATGCATTGGAAGGTAAGCGAGCGAATCCCAGAGCCAAGCCCCCATTTCCTCAAGTTGCAGGACTATTTGGTCAACCGACGATTGTTAATAATGTTGAAACCTTGTGTAACTTGGTTGGCATATTTCGCCATGGCAGTGATTGGTATCAGGGGTTATCACCTGATAGCGATGCAGGTACCAAGATATATGGTGCTTGTGGCAATGTGCAATCACCGGGATTATGGGAATTACCCATGGGCATAACGGTTGGCCAGTTATTGAATGATTATGCCGGTGGTGTTCCTTCAGGTACGCAATTTAAAGGGCTACTACCTGGTGGTGCTTCTACAGATTTCCTTTTGCCAGAACACCTTGACGTCCCCATGGATTACGATTCGATTGCCAAAGCTGGGAGCCGTTTAGGTACTGGTGGCTTAATCGTTCTAGATAGCAAACATTGCCCTGTGGCTATGGTGTTGAATTTACTGGAATTTTTTGCGCAAGAATCTTGTGGTTGGTGCACGCCTTGTCGCGATGGCACGCCTTGGGCAGTGCAATTATTAAGTAAAATTGAGCATGGAAAGGGATGTCTTGAAGATATCGACCAGCTGCTATCACTATGCGACTTCATGTGGATAGGCAAAACACATTGCGCTTTGGCGCCCGGTGCAGTAGAGCCATTGCGTAGCGCGTTGAAGTATTTCGCTGATGATTTTCAGGCACACATTGATAAGAAGTGTTGTCCTTACCATGCGGAGCTTAGTTATGGGCAATAAAGTTACAGTGTTTATCAATAATCAAGCGTATCAAGTTGATGCGGGTAATAACTTGCTTGCTGGCGTACTGGCAAATCATCTGAATCTTCCATATTTTTGCTGGCATCCAGCCATGGGCTCGGTTGGCGCTTGTCGCCAATGTGCGGTGACGATTTATCAAGATGAAAATGATCAAACGGGTCGTATTGCTATGGCATGCACAACGCCAGTGTCTGATGGTTTGCGTGTGACCATTGATGATCCGTCATCGGTTGAATTTCGCGAGCAAATCATTGCCGCCATGATGACTAATCATCCTCACGACTGTCCTGTTTGTGCAGAAGGCGGTGAATGTCACTTACAAGATATGACGGTAATGACTGGGCACACTTTGCGGCAATACAGTGGTAAAAAGCGAACGTTTACAAATCAGTACTTGGGCGAATTAGTTGGTCATGAAATGAATCGCTGCATTACTTGTTATCGGTGCGTCCGATTTTATCAGGACTATGCTGGCGGCACAGACTTTGGCTGCTACGGTTCAAAAAACCAAGTATATTTTGGTCGACAGCAGGAAGGAACATTAGAAAGTGAGTTTAGTGGCAATCTCGTTGAAGTGTGCCCAACAGGGGTGTTTACGAATAAGCCATTTTCGGCTCACTATGCGCGTAAATGGGATCTGAAATCTTCACCTTCAGTATGTGGGTTTTGTAGTATTGGGTGTAATACGACTATTGGCGAACGATACGGCATTGTTCGTCGTGTGATTAATCGATACAACGAACAATTAAACGGTTATTTTCTCTGTGATCGCGGGCGTTATGGCTTGCAATTTGTTAATAACAAAACGCGCATAACTACAATTCGGGTAGATAAAACTTACTATCAGCGCCCCATTAGTACGTTAACGTTTGCGAAAGTATTTAGCCATTTTCGAAACAAAAAGTGGTTGGGGATTGGCTCTGGTAGAGCTTGTGTTGAATCTAATATTTTACTTCAAGAAATTGTCGGCAAAGAACACTTTAATTCCGGTTGGACTAGCGAGCAACTTGCATTAGCACATATTCATCGAAAAGCGATGTCGCAAGGAAATATTCCGACGCTACGCGAAGTGGAAAATGCTGATTGGGTATTTATTGTTGGACAGGACATTCAACAATCTCACCCTAGGTTGGCATTGTCTGTCAGGCAAGCACTGCGCGATGAAGAAACCCGGTTGGCAGACGAGCTCAATGTGCCGTCTTGGCAAGATGGGGCTGTGCGCGTTATAGGGCAACAACGCAAAAAGCCACTTTATTCTCTTCAATTTGCACCAACTAAACTAGATGAAGACAGTAAAGCCAGTTTAATTGTATCACCTGATAGAATTCCGCTCGTTATCGCTCATTTTGAATCGTTACTTAAAGAACAGTCGCGAGCGCCTAAATACGTGGTTAGCCATGACCTATCTGACAGCGAGAATGAGTATTTATCTGAATTACTGGTATCTTTTTTACAGGCCAAAAGACCTGTGTTTATCAGTGGCTGGTCGATAGGCAATGCTGGGAACTTGCAGTCTTTCAACAAGATGTATAGTGCGGCCAGTGCATTTATCAACACTAATACGCCAGATTCAAAGGCTCATCAAATTGTTCTTGCACCAAACACAAACGATGTTGGATTAATGCATTTGCTTGATGATGAGAGTCAAGCCATAGAACAGCAGTTAGACGCTGATAACTACGAAGGGGTTATTGTATTGGAAAATGCCTTGGATTCGTTATCTGAGAATGACTTAAACAAGCTTAAGCACAATAATCGTCAATTGATCGTATTAGAACATCTACCTACGCAAATAACTGAGCTTGCTGATATCGTTTTGCCGGTGTCGCCAGTATCTGAATATGATGGGCATTTTGCCAATTATCGTGGCGATCTACAGCGATTCTACGCAGCGGTTAGTCCACAGAATAACGTAAATTCTAGTTGGTATTGGTTAACTGCACTTGCTGAATATTGTGGTAGTTGTCCTACAAAGGGCACGCCAGAGTCATTGAAGTCGTTGCACCAAATCGCCAAAACTTCAATCAAAGGTTGGCCGTTTGTTCAGGAAATAGATACGGTAACGAATGCAGTCGCGCAAGAAACGCATCGTGTGAGTGGTCGCACAGCGAAGCAGGCAAATATCAATGTACACGAGCCGCAAACGCAATGCGGAGCGAATGTATTTCATCCTTCAATGGAAGGAGACAAGCAATTACTTTCTCACCTTTCACCTTTTGATTGGTCCCCCGGTTGGAATGCCAATCAATCTGCAAACCTTGTTCGAACTAAAGCAATGGCATCATGTGATAGGTTAGATTTTAGCCATCATGGTGAGGCGGTAATCCCAAGCACACAAACACTTGATGCAACAAGTGAACAAAAGAGATTGTATAACATGCCGCAATGGCAACGTATGGAACTTCAGTCGAGTAAGACGATCGATTTGGCAATTAGAGCGGGAAGTTTCGTGCTTTATGTTTCTCAACAGGAGTTTCAACAGCAGCAATGGGAGCACGGACAATGGATGATGCTCAACGTGAAAACGCATGATGAAAAAGATTTGATTGCTGTTCCGGCGCAAGTGTGCGCTGACAAACGGTTACCGAATGGGCATAGTTGTAGTCAAATAGAATGGTTGGCACCTGATACTTGGTACAACATAGACAGCCTTTTTCCACTTTCTATTGAAGAACAAGAGGTATTTCAAACTCAGGTAACAGAGCACATCACGCGCTTGAAATCACAGCAACAAGAGTTACTGGTAAAACTCAAAAACGATGATCAATTCATACCAATATACATGACACAGGAAGGTCAACATGACGCCTGATGCTTTATGGAAACTATTGGAAATACTCGTCATTATCTTGCTGCTTATTCCTATGGCGGCAATGCTAGTGTGGGTAGAACGGCGGCTGATTGGAATTTGGCAAGATAGATTAGGCCCAAATCGCGTAGGGCCATTTGGTATTCTTCAATCATTTGCGGATTTGCTGAAAATTCTGGCAAAAGAAGATTGGGTGCCAGACTTTAGTGACAAAAAGGTATTTGTTCTTGCGCCAATAATAGGTGCACTGTGTGTGTTAATGAGCTTCACAGTCATCCCATTCTCTCCCGAAATTGGCATATCTAACCTCAACATAGGGCTGCTTTTTTTCTTTGCCATGACATCTCTTGCGGTTTATTCCGTAGTACTGGCTGGTTGGTCTTCAAATTCAAAATATGCGTTGTTGGGGGGAATGCGTGCTGCTGCGCAGACGATAAGCTACGAAGTATTCATGGGGTTGTCAGTAATGGGGGTTGTCTTACTTACTGGCACATTTAATTTGAGAGAAATTGTGCTTGCGCAATCAACGGGCTGGTTTGTTCAAAGTCAGTTTGTTGCTGTATTTATCTTTCTTATTGCAGGCATTGCCGAAAGTCATCGTTTACCATTTGACTTACCAGAAGCTGAAACAGAATTAACGGCTGGCTTTCATACAGAATATTCAGGTTTAAAATTTGCGTTATTTTTCTTAGGTGAGTACCTCGGAGTCACATTGATTTCAGCGATGACCGTTGTGTTGTTTTTTGGGGGCTGGCTAATGCCATCGTCAATTGCCTGGCTATTGCCACCGGTTGCTTGGTTTATTCTGAAGGTGGCGCTGTTGATTGTTTTTTTTATTTTACTTCGAACGTCATTACCGCGACCTCGCTTTGACCAACTTATGCAATTTGGTTGGCTGGTTATGCTGCCTTTATCTCTACTCAATTTAATCGTTACCGCATTATGGGAGCTTTCAAGATGATTAGCCAACTAAGAACGATGTGGTTAGTGCTAAAGCATACTTTTACCAAGGCCGACACGGTGGAATACCCCGATAAAAAGCCTTATTTAGCGCCTCGATACCGCGGTCGTATTGTACTGACGCGAGATCCTGATGGAGAAGAGCGTTGTGTTGCCTGTAATTTGTGTGCAGTTGCATGTCCTGTGGACTGCATTGCATTGCAACAAACCGTTGACAATGACGGCCGAAAAAGAGCGGAGTTTTTCCGCATCAATTTTTCTCGTTGCATCTTGTGTGGCTTGTGTGAAGAAGCGTGTCCTACGTATGCCATTCAACTAACCCCTGACGTAGAACTTGCTGAATACGAACGCAAGAACTTAGTTTATGAAAAAGAACATTTATTAATAAATGGCCCAGGAAAATATCATGACTATAACTTTTATCGTCAATCCGGTGTCGCGATAGAGGGCAAGGGTAAAGGAGAGGCCGAGCAAGAAGAAAAACCCGTAGATGTTAAAGGGCTAATGCCATAGCAAGGTGAATAATGATCAATCATTTAAGCCGACATAAAGGCGAAGCAATACCAATTTATATGAATAGTCGATTACGAGGTGATGAATAAATGCAGGCATTATTATCATTAAGCACATTGTTTTATTTGGCCGCTTTTGTCGCAGTGTATGCCAGCTTACGTGTGGTATTGCTGAATAATACTGTTCATGCGTTGCTTTACCTAGTGGTGTCGCTACTAGCTGTTGCCGTTTGTTTTTATCTACTTGGAGCACCGTTTGCTGCGGGTCTTGAAGTAATAGTTTATGCGGGGGCAATTCTCGTGCTTTTTGTTTTTGCCATCATGATGTTTGGATTAAGAGAGGATGAAACTAGGATCGCGCCTAAGACTGGACAGGCACGATATTGGTTGATGCCATCATTGTTGGTGATGGTGCTATTTGTAGAAATGGTTTACGTTATTACCTTAGAAGCGTCGAGTTTATCTGCTACTGCAACAACTATCGCGTCAAAAGAAGTTGGAGCCATGTTATATGGACCATATTTATTGGCAGTCGAGCTTGCTTCATTCCTGTTGCTTGCAGGTTTAGTGGCTGGATACCATTTCGCTAAGTCATTTGCAGGAGGTGGACGCTAATGGAAATAGTGCCGCTCAGTCATGTGATCATATTTGCTTGTTTACTATTTGTGATTGGTTTCGTAGGTGTTGTTGTACGAAAAAACACACTTTTCATGTTGATGTGCTTGGAAATAATGTTGAATGCAGTTGGTATCGTATTTATCGGTGCGGGCAATGTGTGGCAACAGGCCGACGGTCAAATTATGTTTATTCTCATTCTTACCTTAGCCGCTGCGGAAGTTGCTGTTGGTTTGGCGTTACTCATTCGAATGCAACAGCGCTGGCAAGATCTCAATATTGATAAGCTTTCTGAGTTGAAGGAGTGATGCAATGAATGCCTTATTAGCTGCCTTGCCCTTTATACCTCTGGTGAGTTTTCTGATACTTATCGTTGCCAAAGATAGATTGTCATGGCGGATTGCATCACTGACTAGTGTAGGGGCATTATTTCTTTGTGCCATTGTAAGTTTATTGATAGCACAACAAGCACTATCCGTGAACGGCGAATCGATTCGTGTGACCTTGTGGCAGTGGATGCAACTCGAAAATAGCGAGTCTTGGTTACCCATTACTTTTTCTTTAGTCGTAGATCGACTTGCTGCTGTGATGATTTCTGTTGTCTCAGGTGTCGGCTTTTTGATTCATCTTTATGCGGCATGCTACATGAAAGAAGACGAGAATTTTGTGCGCTTTATGGCGTACCTCAATTTGTTCATTGTTGCCATGTTGCTGCTGGTCTTAGCTGACAATCTCGTCTTGTTGTACTTAGGGTGGGAAGGCGTGGGGCTGTGTAGTTTCTTATTAATTGGCTTTTGGTATCAGGAGAAAAAGAACGCTGACGCGGCAAGAAAAGCATTCATCATTACGCGAATTGGTGATACGTCAATGATGTTAGGCTTGTTGCTGTTGTTTACGTCCATCGGTGAATTACAGTTCGAACGTATTGACAGTGCGGTTATTCAGCAATGGAGCATTGGAAATGACACAGCCTTTTGGGTCGCACTCCTATTGTTAGGTGGTGCGGTAGGTAAGTCTGCACAATTGCCGCTACATACTTGGCTACCCGACGCGATGGCCGGACCAACACCTGTAAGTGCACTCATTCACGCAGCCACAATGGTTACTGCGGGAGTTTACCTTATCGCCCGTACGCAATCGATTTTCATGCTAGCGCCAGAGGTAATGAATTTGGTTGCTTGGTGTGGTGCGATAACATTACTGTTGGCGGGCATTACGGCGTTAGCTCAAACAGATCTTAAAAGAATACTCGCATACTCAACGATGAGTCAGATTGGCTACATGATGCTGGCGTTAGGTGCTGGCGCATGGTCAGCTGGTGTATTTCATTTAATGACCCATGCATTCTTTAAGGCGCTATTATTTCTATGTGCAGGCTCAATTATTTATGCCTTACATCATCAGCAGGATGTTTTTAAGATGGGGGGCCTGCTAAAAAAATTACCACTTGAAAGTGGTTTGTTTACAGTAGGTTTAATATGTTTAATCGCATTGCCAGGCACATCAGGTTTTTTCTCTAAGGAATTTATTCTTGGGCACATATGGCAATCTTCGACAGCAGGCCCTTTATTTTGGTGGTTAGCCATTATAGGGGCGCTGCTCACGTCACTTTATAGTTGTCGGTTATTCATTCTGGTGTTTCTGGGAGAGTGTCGCTTCGAAGGTGAATTACATCGCCTAACGAGTCGAGGTGCGTCACTGGCATTACTAGTGTTAGCAGCATTATCACTGGTAGGGGGAATATGGCATGAGCAATTTAATGTGCCATTGGTGCCAGTACCAGATCAAACGTTATTGACTGTCGACAAAGCGTTTGTAGTACCACATTGGCTTCATACCGTTGCAATTGCAACACCATTTGCAGGTATTGCAATTGCGTGGGTGCTGTTTGCGAAATATCGACGTGATTTTAGGCAACCGTTGTTGTCTGCGACAAACTTATGGGTAAGGTTTGCGCGCGCTGGTTTAGGATTTGACTATCTTTATTTTCACCTTATACAAAAGCCTTTTGTGTTCATAGCGAGAGCGAACAGGCGGGATGTTTTAGATCAGCTGTTGATGTTGTTATCGCATTTTTCACTGTGGACGAAAGACGCTATTTTACCAACACAAAACGGCAGTATTCGTTGGTATGCTGCTGCTTTTGCGCTAGGGCTCAGCGTTTACATATTAGGGTGGTTACTATGACGATCACTTTTTTGATGCTGAGTTTTGTTGCGTTTGGTGCATTAGCATGGATGGCAGAAGTCTACCGACAAAACAGTGCGAAATGGGTTGCTTTAATGAGCACAACGGGGCTTACCTTGGAGTTCCTGCGACTTTGGGTTACATCAAATGCCGACTTATCCAGTCTAGTGATTGTCGCCGAACACTCATGGATTTCCGCTTTTAATATTAATTACTTGCTGGCGGTTGATCAGTTAAGTCTTACCTTACTGTTATTGACATTTTTTCTCGGCGTAATTGCGATACTCATTTCTTGGCGTGAAATAACTGATAACCAAGGTTTCTACTACTTTTGTCTGATGCTAACAATAGCCGGAATTGTAGGGGTTTTCACCGCATTTGATATGTTCCTGTTTTTCTTCTTTTGGGAAGTGATGCTTATTCCGATGACAGCGCTAATCGCAATTTGGGGTCACGAAAATCGATTATTTGCTGCACTGAAGTTCTTTATTTTTACTCAAGCCAGTAGCTTGCTCATGCTCATTGCAATTATCGTATTTGCTTACTGGCATTTTCATAGTAAAGGTGCCATTAGCTTTAGCTATTTTGATTGGTTGGCAGTGGGCGCGCCCAATGGCATTGGTTTCTATTTAATGCTAGGTTTTTTCGCCGCATTTGCGGTCAAACTTCCTTTGGTGCCATTTCATTCATGGCTGCCAGATGCTCATACGCAAGCACCGACGGCCGGTAGTGTGCTTTTAGCGGGGATCTTATTGAAAACTGGTGCCTATGGCATCATTCGGTTTGTGTTATTTCTTTTCCCTGAAGCAAGTCAAGACTTTGCGGGCGTTGCTATGATGCTTGGCACCGTTAGTGTTATTTACGGTGCAGTGATGGCTTTTTCACAATCTGATTTTAAACGACTCGTAGCATATAGCTCGATAAGTCATATGGGCTTTGTTGTTCTCGCTCTCTTTACTTTTAGTAACAATGGCTACAATGGTGCGATTCTGACTATGGTGGCGCATGGCTTAAGTAGCGCTGCACTGTTTAGTTTTGCAGGTATTTTATACGCGCGACTACACTCCAGGCAGTTGCATGATTTTGGTGGTTTATGGCGTTCTGCGCCTATTATGGGAGGCTTTGCACTCGCATTTGTTGCGGCAGGTTTTGGCATGCCAGGGCTCGCGAATTTTGTCGGGGAATTTTATAGCTTAGTAGCGGTGTTTAAATATCAGCCCATGTGGGCAATTCTGGCAGCATTTGGCCTAATTGGTTCCGCCATTTATGGCATGAAGTTATTTCAAACAAGCTTTCATGGTCCAAGCGTTTTACCAATTAAAGATCTAGACAAACGAGAGTTGCTACTCGCCAGTAGTTTATTTGCGCTATTGTTGCTACTTGGACTTTTCCCTACATGGCTCACAGACATTGTGGGTAAAGGAGGAGTTTAAATATGTCACATGCTAATACGGTAGCACTTGCCTGGGAGAATTTAGTCTTTGCATTACCCGTTTTAACAATCGCCATTGGAGTTGTGTTGGTGATGATTCTAGCTGGGTGGCGACGTTCTAATGTTACGCCATATATCGCCTCGCAAATGATATTGTTGATCGCCATATTGTTGGCACTTATATACTTTCCGCCTTCAGCCATACACTTTACGACACTGGTGAAATTAGAAAAAGTATCTGCGACACTGTTTATCATTATATGTTTCACTGCCTTGGCCATTCTTAAAATCGCAAGAGAACAGCTGAATGGACATATCGAAGCACATGAAGAGTATTATATTCTTTTCTTGTTGGTGATACTGGGCGCATCAACTCTGATCATGGCCAATCACTTTGCTACATTATTTCTGGGATTCGAATTAATGAGTATTGCACTCGTGGGGTTAATTGGCTATTTGAAGCAGCAAAATTCAAGTGTTGAAGCGAGTTTTAAGTATTTAATTCTTAGCGCCGCAGCATCGAGTTTTATGTTGCTAGGGATTGCTTTACTTTATGCATATTCTGGCACGCTTTATTTTGATGGCAGCCCCTTGACCATATCAACATCGCTACATGCAAATGCGTCTGAATTACCGCCGCTGGTGTTGAGCTTGGGCTGTTTGCTATTTTTCAGTGGCTTGGCATTTAAAATTTCATTAGTTCCATTTCACTATTGGACGCCTGATGTTTATGCGGGGGCGCCAACTTCTGTGACGTTGCTGCTTGCTACCATTTCCAAGTTAGCCATATTCACAGGGGTACTAAAGTGTAGCTTCTCGCCTTTATTTCACGGCTACTTTTTACAGCCTCAAGTGTATTCCGTATTCGTTGGTTTAGCTATATTGTCGATTATTGTTGGTAATGTGTTGGCGCTGCAACAGCGGCAATTGAAGAGGATTCTTGCTTTCTCTTCCATTGCGCACATGGGATATCTGATGATTTTGGTGTTTGTTGCGTCTAGCAATAGTGTTAGCCTAGCATGGCAGGCGATGATTTTTTATTTTGTTGCATATTTACTGGCAAGTGTCGCTTTGTTTTACTTCATTAATGTTGCGGAGCACAATAATGGGGGAGAACAAGTCGTAATTGACGATTTTAAAGGGCTGTTCTGGCGCTCGCCATATGACGCACTATTAATCATAATATCGTTATTGAGCTTGGCTGGTATCCCATTGACCGCTGGATTTATCGGCAAATTTTATCTGGTTACATTTGCAAGTTTTCATGCTCTTTGGTTATTGCTTGGTGCAATTGTTGTTGGAAGCACTATAAGTCTCGCCTATTACTTACCCGTTATTTTTGCGCTGTTTGGTGCGCGAGAAAACATAGCATCAGTAGGAAGCGTGAAAGTATCATCGCCTGTTTTTGTTATTGTAATGATACTGGCTTCACTTTATTTAGGCGTATTGCCAGGAGAGTTCTCTGAGTTTCTTGCTTGGCTGTAACCTGGCAATAGTTAGTTAAATTCACCAATATATTGTGAAATTGTTTAGTTTCATCTAGAGCCATGTTTTACTGTTTGTCCTAAGTTGCTGAATTATAGCCATTTTAAATGTTGGCGTAATATTTGTTACTATTCAACGCAACAAACGATGAACTAAACGATTAATTTATCGCTGAATTTAATAATGCGCTAAGGATTTTATAGATGAAAAAAACGCTGATTGCTTCGTTATTGGGTGCCTCTGCTGTTCTTGCAGGTTGTGTTGTCATTGCTTCGCCCCAGCATGCCAGTTTCCACCAGCAGGAAACATTAAATCTTGAAGCGAGTACATTGACTGAGTTAGCAATTACAGCAGGAGCAGGCTCTTTAAAGGTTGTCGGTGATAGTAGTGTATCTACCATCACAGTAACGGCAGATATTTATACGGAAAGTAAAGCCTCTAAAGCGTTTGACTTTTCTTTGCAAGCAGATGGTAAGCAGGCAGAATTAATTGCTGAAATGCATAGTACATCTGGTTATTGGCATGGTAGCTCACCTCGAATTGATTTGCTTGTTTCAGTACCTGAAAACATGGCTCTGAATATTGTTGATGGCTCTGGCGGCATTGAGATTCAACAGATGAACGCAGCCATAAAAGTGGTTGATGGTTCAGGGGATATTCATATTGCTCAGGGGCAAGATGACCTTAATATCTCTGATGGTTCAGGTGATATTACGATTGTTCGTTTTGCTGGAAATGTGAATGTTGATGATGGCTCTGGTGGCATTAGTATTGAAAATGTGTCGGGCGACGTAACGTTGGATGATGGCTCTGGTGACATCGACATTAGAAATATCGCAGGCAGTGCGTCAATTAATGATGGCTCTGGCGACCTAAACGTTGATGATGTTACAGGAACCGTAACGATTGATGATGGCTCTGGTAGCATTAGTGTTCACAATGCTGGAGGTTTGAAGATTACTGAAGCTGGTTCTGGAAGTTTAAAATTCAACAATATAAGAGGCGAGGTTGAAGTCGACAGCTAGTCATGATTTTTGTTTGAATTAAGTGAAAATGTGGTGAAATGAGGCTAAATCACCACATTTTTATGTTTAAATCACGATTTTCCTTGTTTGTTATTTAAACATCTGTATAATGCGCGCCTCGATATTGAGTACTACAGATTGGAATTGTAGTTTTGAATGGGGTTATCCCAATAGACTTGCCCAGCTAGCTTCAGCCTAGCAAATCGAATGTGCCTTAAGTCTTCCTGGTGGTTTCCTCGTATATGAATACGCAGGATCACTGGGTTCTTAGTTTCCTGCCTTGAGAAGACAAAATTTTATATGACTGACATTAACAATGCCTCAGTGGGCTTTGACGCCCTTGGTTTACCTGAAACTTTAACATCTGCATTAACTGACATTGGTTTTGCCAATGCCACTCCGATCCAAGCTCAAACTATTCCGCATTTATTAGCGGGTAAAGATGTGCTAGGTGAAGCTCAAACAGGAACGGGTAAAACAGCTGCTTTCGGTTTGCCTGCATTAGCATCTATTGACGTTTCTGTTCGTAAACCACAAATGCTAGTACTTGCGCCGACGCGTGAACTTGCTATTCAGGTAGCAGAAGCAATTGAATCATTTTCAAAGAATATGAAAGGACTACGTGTTGCCACATTATATGGTGGGCAATCTTACGGACCACAATTTCAACAACTAGAGCGTGGAGCACAGGTTGTAGTTGGTACACCAGGTCGATTAATGGATCACTTGCGTCGCAAGAGTTTAAAGGTATCTGAAGTTTCATTCTGTGTGCTTGATGAAGCAGATGAAATGCTTAATATGGGCTTTTTGGAAGATATTGAGTGGATTCTTGAGCACTTACCAAAAACTTGTCAGATGGCATTGTTCTCAGCGACTATGCCATCACAGATTCGAAAAGTTGCAAACCGTTTCTTAAAAGACCCTGCACACGTAAAAATAGCAGCGGTTCAAAAAGAAAAAGCGAATATTAGTCAGTATGCTTGGAAAGTAAGCGGCATTCATAAAATGACCGCGCTTGAACGTATTGCTGAAACTTTCGACTATGACGCGATGATCATTTTCGTACGTACACGTAATGACACCGTTGAAGTTGCAGAAAAACTTGAGCGTGCTGGATATCCTGCGGTCGCTCTAAATGGTGATATGAATCAGGCGCAGCGTGAAAGAACTGTTGAGCAATTAAAGAGTGGTCACTCTTCGATATTGATTGCAACCGACGTAGTCGCGCGTGGTTTAGACATTCCGCGTATTTCACTGGTTGTTAACTATGATTTACCAGGCGACAATGAGTCATACGTTCACCGTATTGGCCGAACTGGTCGTGCAGGACGTACAGGTACAGCAATTTCTTTTGTTAGACCAAGAGAAATGTATCTATTACGTCAATATGAACGTTTAACTTCTGGGCGTATTGACCCGTATGAATTACCAAGTATTCAGGAAATTGGCAAAGCACGTATTGAACGCACTCGTGAACAGTTAATGTCGGTTGTTACAGACAATGATTTATCTGCAATGCGTGAAATCATCGAGCAGATGGCTAATGAATCGGAATGCTCAATGACTGATTTAGCGGCGGCGCTTCTTTATGTGAAGCAGCTTAAGCAGCCTCTACAGCCGAAAGAAGATCCTAAACCTCGTCGTGAAACAAGAGAGCGAAATGATCGTGATGGTCGCGGCAGGAAGGATACACGTGGTCAACGTGGTAATAAAGAAGGCCGTGATAGCCGCGAGCGTCAGCCTAGAAAAGCACGTTCAGAGCGCAATGATGTTGATTGGCAAACTTACCGTTTAGAAGTTGGTAAAGAGCATGGCGCCAAACCTGGTGATATTGTAGGTGCAATTGCAAATGAAATTGCGCTTGATAGCAGCTACATAGGTGCAATAAACCTACAGGAACGCCACTCACTTGTGCAATTACCTAAAGGAATGCCGGACAAAGTATTCAAACAGCTAAAACGTGTGCGTGTACGCCGTCAAGCGCTTGAAATCTCGGTAGCTGATGCGCCTATGGTTAATGAAAGGCCAAAAAAGCGCGTTGAGCGTCCACGTCGTGATAGCTAATTCATGATGATAAATTAATGCGCTAAACCGCATTGCTAAAGCCAGCTATAAAGCCTGTCTCTTATACACAAATCCCTGCTAAGTAATTAGCGGGGATTTTTTTGAACTAAATTAAACCTGCCAGATCAGATCTCCAAACATTAGTTGGAGATAGTAAATGCTTGAGAGTGCAATTGTGTGGGCAGAAAAACAATTTGGAAAAACGAATCTAGGCGACCCACGTAGAACGAATCGTTTGGTAAAGTTAGCAGCTACGATAGCTAACGAGCCAGGTAAACCTTTAGTGAACATCACTCAATCTCCCGCCGATATGGAAGGCGCTTACCGCTTCATTAGAAATGACCATGTTGAACCTAAAGCGATAGCCGATGCTGGCTTTCAAGCTACCGCTGAACAAGCGCAAAAGCATGAATTGCTGCTTGCTTTGGAAGACACCACCAATATTGTCTACAGCCACCGTTCCATTCGAGATGATTTAGGTCATGTAAACCAAGGTAATCGCCACAGAGGAATGTTAGCTCAGTCTCTTGAGTCTGACTTGTGATCAAGAGACAGGTTATAAAGCTGGCTTTTTTATTTTTTAGCCTCTAACGCTTCACTTTTTATTTAGTAATCTCGGCCGTGTTCTCATGTTTAAAATCATAGAACTCACAGCAATAAAATCGGGTGTATCACATTGTTTACAGGGTTGCGGTAGGGCTTATATGGCCTGCGCTGAATAAGATCGAATATTGCGCTTTCACATCGTACAAATTCATTTACGTTAATAGAAAAACTAGATGCTTGTTCGCTCTTTCGCTTAGTTATTTTGCTGGTAATAATTAAGTCATCAAAGTTCGAGAGAGATAATTATGACTGAAGTTGCAAACCCACTTAAATTATGTGGTATTGAATTTACTGAATACGCTACACCTGATTCAGATTTTATGGAGAAGGCGTTTTACGGATTCGGTTTCTCTAAAGTTGGTAAGTTTAAAGGTCGTGACATTGATTATTTTAATCAGAACGATATTCACTTTTTACTTAATAATGAAAAAGCTGGTTTTTCAAGTGAATTTGCGAAAAGCCATGGCCCAGCTATTTGTTCTATGGGCTGGCGCGTTGAAGATGCACAGTTCGCTTATGAGCAAGCTATTGCTCGTGGTGCAAAATCTGCTGAACATGAAGAGAACAAACTGCCTTATCCGGCGATTTACGGTATTGGTGATAGCTTAATCTATTTCATTGATAAGTTTGGTGACAAAGGCAATATCTATCAAGATGATTTTGAAGCGCATCCAGAGCCTGTAGAAGTTGAAGACAAAGGCTTTAGAGCGGTAGACCACCTGACTAACAATGTGTACCAAGGTACAATGGAGCATTGGGCAAACTTTTATAAGAACGTATTTGGTTTCACAGAAGTGCGCTACTTTGATATTAAAGGTGAGAAATCAGCACTAGTGTCTTACGCTTTACAATCTCCGTGTGGAAAATTCTCTATTCCAATCAATGAAGGTAAAGGTACGAATAACAACCAAATCGATGAGTACTTAGAAGAGTATAATGGTCCTGGTGTTCAGCACTTGGCATTTATTACGGATGACTTGGTTTCGTCGTTAGATAAGATTGATAAGTCTATTATCGACACGTTAAACATTGTACCTGAGTATTATGATGACGTATTTGATCGTATCCCTTGGGTAAAAGAAGACAAAGAGCGAATTAAAGAGCATCAAATCTTAGTTGATAGCCAGAAAGAAAACTCTTACTTGCTACAAATTTTCACTAAGAACATTTTTGGTCCTATCTTTATTGAAATGATTCAGCGTGTAGACGATAAAGGTTTTGGTGAAGGTAACTTTACTGCTTTATTCAAGTCAATTGAGCTTAATCAAATCGAGCGTGGCGTATTATAGACGTTCGTAATTTAGCAATATAATAAAAAACCGCTAATTTAGATTAGCGGTTTTTTTATGTCGACTGAAATATCTGTTAGTAACTTGTAACGTGACAAATATTTTAACTACGCTCGGTCATTAACTAAGTTTGTAGATACTTCTAAGTTCTTTAAAATACCATCGCTCAAATTATACACAAACCCATGTACTGTTACGTCTTGGTTATTTGCCCAAGCGTTTTTGAGAATCGTTGTGTTGCAAACATTGGCTACTTGTTCGATGACGTTCAACTCACATAGTTTATTTGCTCTTTCTTTAAAGTCAGAGATGCCATCTAATGTGTCTTTATGAAATCGGTAAACATCTTGGATATGACGAAGCCAGTTATCAATTAATCCATAACTTTTATCATCCATTGACGCTTGAACGCCACCACAACCATAGTGACCGCACACAATAATGTGTTTAACTTTCAAATAATCAACCGCATATTGCATAACAGATAAGCAATTTAAATCGGTATGAATTACCTGATTGGCAATATTACGGTGAACGAAAACTTCGCCAGGTTGCATACCTAGCAACTCATTAGCCGGTACGCGCGAATCTGAACAGCCAATCCATAGATACTCAGGTAATTGTTGCTCTGATAACGTCTTGAAAAATGTTGGATCCTTTTCTTTTACAGACTCTGACCAACGTATGTTGTTTTCAAAAAGGTGCTTAATTGAAGACATAATTCCTCTTTTATTGCTTGTATTACCTTGGTGGTTGATGACATTTTATGTCAATGCGCGGTAATGTCAAAGAGAATCATTAAATACCCTTCATATTCACGCGCTAGTTTTATATTGATACAATAACGCATCAATAAATAATGTCATGGTGGCGTTTATGGCTACAGCGTGTGCTCGTCATATACTGGTAAAAAATGAAAAGTTAGCATTAGAGCTAAAATCAAAGATTGCGAAAGGTGCAGATTTTGGCGTGCTTGCAAAGAAGCACTCTATTTGCCCTTCAAAAAAGAAAGGCGGGGACTTAGGTGAATTTAAGCGTGGGCAAATGGTAAAAGCATTTGACGATGTCGTGTTTAAAAAGTCGTTATTAACTGTGCATGGGCCAATTAAAACTAAGTTTGGTTTCCATTTGATTCAAACTATTTATCGTAGTTGAGCCATAAATATCACTTTTCTTTAGCATCTTCTTTGTCAAGCTGCTCATTGCGCTTTTTAATATCCTCTAATTGTTGAGAAGTTAAATGAAAGCGTTTGCTTGTTTTTAGAACAACCATAATCCCTCCAACAATGATGCCA
This sequence comes from Thalassotalea fusca, assembly GCF_053485835.1. NCBI lineage: Bacteria > Pseudomonadati > Pseudomonadota > Gammaproteobacteria > Alteromonadales > Colwelliaceae > Thalassotalea > Thalassotalea fusca. Next base: position 49,020 of record NZ_JBQRUN010000010.1, on the reverse strand, counting down.
ATGAATAAAATAATCAATAAATATGGATAAATATCTGACATCTTATTTCCTATTTGTTTCGTAATGTTTACATTTTAACAAGTTTTACAATTTTGTGTGAATAGTAAAGAAGTCATTGTATATATAAATAAATCTGATGATTAGTGATTCTTCAGAGATTTAAGGCTAATTTACGTCTTGCGCCAGTTTTTTTATGTTGTTAACATCATGATGCTATCGTAACAATATGTAATGAATGGTTAACAATTTGCCATGTTTTCATTGCCAAGTTAATAAAAAAACATAAATGTTACGTTGAATAATTATTACATAAAAATCAAAACCTAATTATCAGGGAAATTAAACAATGGTCAAAACTAAGCTTAATAAAGCCATTAAACTAGCGTTAGCATTTGGTGTTGCATCAACAACAGCGCTTAATGCTTATGCGTATGAAGAAGCTAACACTGAAGAAGTAGAAGTTGCTGAGCGTATTGAAGTTACAGGTTCTCGTATCAAGCGTATGTCTGAGATTGCACCTACACCTGTTACGGTTATTTCAGGGGTTGAATTAACCAACGCTGGTATCACAAACGTTGCAGATCTGTTACAAAACCTTCCATCAAGCGCTAAAGGTTCTGCGCCAACAACAACGACAAACACTATTTTTGGTGCTGGTATCAACACTACTGACCTTCGTGAACTAGGTCCAGAAAGAACGCTTGTACTAGTAAACGGTCGTCGTTTCGTTTCAGCAAGTCCTACAAACTCTTCTGTAAACCTTAACTCGATTCCTTCTTCTGTAATCGATAGAATTGAAGTAGTACACGGTGGTGCGTCTGCTGTATACGGTTCAGATGCTGTTGCTGGTGTTGTGAACATTATTTTGAAAAAGTCACACGATGGTGTTTCTGTAGATTACTTAACTTCAGAGCCACAGCAAGATGGTGGTGAAGACGATTACTTGAATATTACTTTTGGTAACGAAGGTGAAGACACAAGCTTCATTTTCAATATCAGTTACTCAGAGCAAGGTCAGCTAAAAGAAGCTGATCGGGACTTTATCGTAAACCCTGTAAATTCAATGTTAAACCCTGATAATACAGGTCCTGACGATGGTATTCCTAACCGTGTGATCTTTGGTCAACAACTCACTCTAGGTGCCTATGATAAGGCCGGTGACGTTTGGTTATGGCCAGGTCAATGGCAACAATACGTGTTTGGAGAGAATGGTCAATTAGAACCGTTCAATACTGGTACTGGTACTCGCCCATTACCTAACAGCCAGGCATATTACACAGGTGATGCCAATGGATACAATTTCTTAGAGAATAGCTATATTGCAACTCCGTTGAAGCGTTTCAACGTGTTTTCAACAATCAATCATGAGTTAAATGACAATCACAGAATGTCATTTGAATTCGCATTAGGTAAAGACACAGCTCATGCTGAAGCTTCACCTGTATTCTTAGCAAAACACTTACGAGCTGACAATGCGTTCTGGCACAGCAGTGCAAGAGAAATTCTTGACCAATACTACACGCCAGACGAGCTAATTCGCGTAAACAAGCTAGCGGCAGATTTCGGTAATCGTAAATTCGAAGATGATCGTTTAATGCTTAATGGTACCTTGGCGTTTGAAGGCGTAATCTTCGAAGATTATGATTACACTTTCTATATTCAAGAAGGTATGAACAAAACAGAAACATTATGGCATGGTGAAATCTTAAATGAACAATTAGATAACGCTTTAGATGCTGTAATGATTGATGGTCAAATTCGTTGTGCTGATCGTAACGATGATGGCGAAGTTGTTGGCGCTCTTTTAGATTGTTCACCGCTTAACTTATTTGGTTTAGGCGCTGCCTCTCAAGAAGCGATTGACTACGTTAGTACAACTGCGCAATTGAACATGAAAAAACAACAACGTGTTGTTGGTGCGACTATCTCTGGATACGCATTTGAACTACCTGCTGGTGGTGTTTCATTCGCATTGAGTGGTGAATACCGCGAAGAGAAAGCTGAGTCTAACCCTGGTACAGGTATGTCAAAGGGCTTGATCTTTAACAACTTTGTAAACCCTTGGGAAGCAAAGTTTGATGTTAAAGAAATGGGTCTAGAAGTTTCAGTTCCGGTATTAGCAGACAAATATTTAGCTAAAGAACTTACTTTAGATGTAGCGGCACGTTACATGGACTACTCAACGGTAGGTGATAACGTTGCTTGGAAAGCAGGTTTCTCTTGGTCACCAACGGATGAAATTCGTGTTCGTGGTACGAGATCTAAATCTGTACGTGCACCTAGCTTAGACGATTTATTTAACGCAGGTATTCAGTCATTTGGTGGTTATAGCGATCCATGTGATGCGCCTAACATTGAAGAAGCTGATGCTGATGTTAAACAAAACGTAATCAACAACTGTATCGCAGCAGGTATCCCTGTATCTGATGATTGGAGACCTTCTGAAGATTGGCGTCAAATTACACCGCCAAGCGTAAATGGTGGTAATCCAGCGTTACAAGAAGAAACGTCTGACGATTCTTTGTTAGGTATTATCTATACACCAACAGAAGATCTTACATTTATTGCAGATTACTGGAAGTTTAAGGTTGAAGATGCAATTAACAGCCTTGGTCCAAATACTGTTGTATACCAATGTTATGAAGCAAGCTCGTTAGATAACCCTTCTTGTGCGCTAGTAACTCGTGACCCTGCAACATTAGATATTTCTAACGTAATCAACGCACCATATAACGTTGCATCATATGAGCTGGAAGGTGTTGATATTGAGTCAACTTACAACTTAGAGACTAGCTTCGGTGATTTCAATTTCCGTTTATTAGCTACATATCTTAAGCATCGTGAGTTTATCTCTGATATCAACGAAGAAGGTTATGAGTTTAACCCAACTGTTGGTGAACAACGTTACCCTCGTTGGAAAGCTCGCTTCACAGCTGGCTACTCGTACGAAGATTTATTCGTTCAATTAACTGCTAACTACCGTCACTCTACAGTAGGTAACCGTGAGTGGACTATTGAGCAAAACAACTATAACGAAATTCCTTCATACATTAACTGGGACTTGTTCGCGCGTTACCACTTAACTGACAACGTAGAGTTACGTGGTGGTGTAAACAACCTATTTGATGTTGAACCACCTCGTAACCCGTTCTCTTATGACAACGGTGAATTCTACGATGTGTATGGACGTACATTTACATTTGGTGTAAACGTAAGCTTCTAACCATCAATGAGTTAGAAAAGTTGGGCTGATGCTCACTTTTCTACGGAAATAGTTAAAAACCACATATTTACGTATGTGGTTTTTTTTATGGGAAAATTAGTGAAAATCGTTCGCCAAAGCATGTAATTAAGTGTAAGTTGTTAATTGTCATTAAGTTCCTGACGTAAACTAACAATAATTCTGTACTTAGGATTGCTATGCTAAATCAATTAAATATTAAGTTACTACTGCCTACCGCGGTTGTAGGTATTTTCTTTATCATATTGTTGCTAATCGTTGCTGAAATGGAGCAAGGGACTATTGTCGGCCTTCTTGTTGCCATGGTACTTGTTCAGCTTGGATTGAGTTATTGGCAAATTAACAAGCAGGTTACTCAACGGTTAGATAAGCTTAACCATTTTATACAGCTAGTTGTTGATCCTGACAAAGCGCCAACACAACCATTAAAGGATGATAAGGGCGATGAGTTGGCGAAAGTAACGAATACACTTAGTGACTTTATTGGCGATTTAGGCGACGTGATTTCAGAAATCAGAGAAGAATCAGAGCGACTAAAAGAAGGTGCAGCTTCGCTGTCTTCTCATATGAACCAGTCGGTAGATGCAGTTAATAACTCAACCCATCAAATTGAGCAAATGGCAGGTTCAATTGAACAAATAGCGAATACTTCTACTGTGTTATCTGACAATGCTGACCAAGTGAGTCAAACGACAAGAGAAGTACTTTCTATTTTGCAAAAAGGTACCGATTCATCTAGTACTAGCCAGAAAACAATCGAATCTTTTGCTAATGAAGTATCAGAAATGGCGAGTGATTTATCTTTACTTCAGGAGGAATGTGCACGCATCGGTACAGTACTTGACGTTATTAGAGGTATTGCAGATCAGACCAACTTACTTGCATTAAATGCGGCAATTGAAGCAGCTCGAGCGGGTGAACAAGGCCGGGGTTTTGCTGTTGTTGCAGATGAAGTACGAGCACTTGCACATAGAACGCAAGAGTCAACTGTAGAAATTCAATCTATGGTTGAAGGATTGCAGGAAAAATCTGACAACGCGGTGGCGGCAATTTCACGTGGTCAGGGCTTAACGGAAGATAGTCTTTCTCATTCGGCGGAAGTTGTGGGTGCATTGGCTCAAATTGGCGATGTATTCAATCAGGTTGAAAGTTTAACGACACAAATTGCCAGCGGTACTACTGAACAGCAAAAATCGACCGCTTCAATTCATGACAATATGGATTCGGTTGTCGCCCTAAGCCGCGAAATCAATGAAAACCTAATGCATGTTTCAGAACAAGCTGAAAAACAGCATGCAACGGCTGCTGACGTAGATAGCACGCTTAATCGTATTTGCGTTTAGTTGAACCTCAGCTGTAAATGAACAAAGGGCGATAATGCCCTTTGTTGGTTTTATAGAAATATAGATACATTTGTCAAAATTAAATAACCATTAGTTAATTCTAATTAGTCTTCATTATTAATAGCTTGTGTACGCTGTTGTGCCTTTTCTTGTAGTTGACGAGATTGTTGATGCAAGCTAGCTCTTACAATAATTTCTCGGTCTTCTTCTCGTATATGGGTAAATATGGCACGATATCGATTAGGTGTGTCATCGGCTTCAGGCGCAACTATCTCAATTATTTCACCGTGGCAATAAATGGCGCTATTTTCGAGCGGAAAAAACAGCTTTAGCTCAACATGTTCTCCCAAGGTAAACGAGGGGGCAACTGCTATGTCTTCAAACTCGATGCCACTGCCACCAAACTTAGTACCCAAAAACCTAAAGTCTTGTTCATCTTGTTGGTTAATAATATAGCCAACTAATAAATCTATCTTTTGCGACTGATGATTGAGGTACTCAACAAGTTGCCCTGCGACACTTCCTAATGTTTGCAGAGGTCTTAATGCTGATTGATCCAAAGTGTTTATGTCGGTTGACATCTTGAAAGGCAACGGGATGCGTCTTAGAAATTCCTGGTAGGAAACATGGGCTTGAGCAAGGGGCTTTATGTTGATACTAAACTGGTGCTCAATTGAGAAAAATTCTTGAAATTGTTCAAGTTTGCTTTTATCACTGGTGACTGACATAAATATAACTGGCTAAACGATTGTCTATTGATTATGAATTAATCGTGACTAAATCACAATTTTTCCTTAGACAGTAATAACCTAACTGCACATTCACCCATTTCGGTAATATTACTGGCGTCTGTATATATTCCATCAATAATCAAACGCGCTATACCGTGTAGAGTTCCCCAGATCACCTGCGCTAATCGTAATGATTGTTCATTGTTTGGCAATAATCCTTGTGCTTGCCACTGCTTGGCCATTGTGACTTGGTAATCGAAACACGGGTAGGCGACTGATCTGAGTTCTTCAGTACTATTATTGTCTTTCCAGATAGCGCGACCAAACATCAAATCGTAGGTGTTAGCATTCTCCGTGGCAAACTTCAGGTATTGATGAACGAATGCTCGGTACTTATCTTCAGTTGAAAGGGTCGTATCATGGACTAGCTGATCAGTTTGCTCACGCCATTTGCAAAAGCCTTGTGAAGCGATAGCACACAGTAAATCATTCTTATCTGCAAAATGATGATAGGCCGCTGTTCTAGAGACACCAACGCTTTCAGCAAGTTTACGCAACGAGAGCTGTTCAATACCGTGAATATTGATCATCTCTGTTGCAGCGTCCAATAATGTTTGTTTCAAATCACCGTGATGGTAACTGCTTTTTTCGTTAGTCATCGGCAATACTTATAGCGCTTTTCTTGATGGTAGCGCTACGTTGGCAAAAATTAGCCCTGCTACTAATGACATAAATATTAGAAAGGTTTGTGAACCGATGTTTTCTGCATTCAACATGGCTTGCCCTGATATTGCAGTATTTAATCCTATATATACTTTACTACCGGGAACCAACACCACAAGCCCTAACAGTTTCACTATGCTAGAAGGCAGCTTTGTAATGCGTGAAAACAGGTTACTATAAATACCGAGTGCAAATGCGCCAACAAAAGCGCCTAAAGCAACGTCTAAATGCATTGCGCCCCAAATGCTGGCCCCATATGCCACGTAACCTGAGATTACGCCCCATGGAGCATCTTTAATGCGTGCTCTAAAGAGTATGACGAGGCTAATTGATAATACAGTTACCGCCAACCATGATGTCCAAAGTGGTGTTTCTGGTGGCTGGATAAATGCGACTTCGCCCCATAGCAATTTACCTAATGCCATGCCAAGTACGGCGCCAAAATACAGTTTAAATAACACCATAATGGCGTCCATGATCCTTGCTGTGCCAGACATTAAGTTACGAGCAGCAAGCTCAGACAAGCCGAGCGTTAATGCTAAGCCTGGAATAAAGGCAATGATCGCGGACAAAATGACTAAAGGCATATTAATGCTAGGATCGACGAGTGTGATTGCAGACGCCAACATTGCGGTAGTTAATGCCGAAATAGGTTCTAGCATTTCAGTTACGCGTCGTGAACGTTCAGACCAAAAAACGAATATACATACAACAAAGCCAAGAATCGTTGACCAAAACACATCGTTCCAACTGGTGTGCATAAGCATAGCAAATGCTCCACTTGAGCCACCAAATGCTAAGAATGTGAGAAATCTACCATATGGGTTAGGTTTATTCGCAATTTCGTCAAGGCGTTCTATGGCTTCTTTTAAGGTGCGTTGCCCTGAGCTTAATTCTTCCACTAATTCGTCAGTTCGGGCAAGCGAGCCCAAGTCTAATTCACCGGGTTTAACACGCACAATGTGGTTATAATCTTGATTGTCGTCACCTTGTGCGAGTACAAAAGTCAACGAAGTGGGAGTAATGACAAAGTTGGCATTAAGCTCTAAAAAAGTTGAAACACTTTGTAAATGCGCTTCCAAACGATAGGCGGGGGTACCGAACTTGTGCAGTGCCTTACCTAGTCGAATAATAAAGTTACGTTTGTCGTTAAAGTTGTCTTGCTCTGTCATTAATCATATTCACTATAATGTGGGAAGCGTGATTGCAGTATAACTATTTGATTTGCCTTAGTGATATTTTATGATAACTTGACGTTTTCGCAAAATAAGAATTTCTCATATGACGTTATTAATTATATTGGGGTGTGTTTTCGCTGGCGTGGCACTCATGGTCATATTTGGCGAAAAATTTGGTAGTCCTATGACACAAGAGCAACAGTCAAGCTTTGCTAAAATAACGCGTATTTTAGTCTTTGTATTGATTATTGCCGCCATCATTCGCATGTTGGTCATGGGCTGATTAACGCTAAACAAACCCAAAAAATCACGATAGTTTACCTAATTCTTAAATCAGTAAGTTTTTATATTTAATAGGGATAATGTTTCTTAAATTGCCCATCTATCAACAAAAACGTTTGTTCTGCGCACTGTTCGCCCTTTTCATTAAATAATCGTTCGATGATGCGCGAATTACCATTGTTCTCTCTTAGGAAAATAGTGCTAGAACGGGTGCCATACTGTGGCATTTGCACGAAAATGCTCGACAATTCTGATTCAACTTCAAAATCTACACCAGTACTAGGTAAGCAGCTTTCTGGGGCTTTTTGATCGTCTCTTAGCAATTCAAAGAGCTTAGCTTCAGAGACTTGCTTGTTTAAACGCAGTGTTTGTTCTAATTGCTGATTGCCTTTCGCCATCTTTGGCCACGTGTCATCAATATTACCATTACATACGCTGTGAAAACCTGCTTGAAGTCTGGCAGCGTGTTTACTGACGCTGTTAAAGCAAAATAGAGAATTGTTGCGCTCAAATATCAGGTTAAAAGGGTTGTAATGTTCAGCCTGCAGAGCAAGTTGGCTTATGGTTTGATCCGGTGTTTCATTTAATGTGTGATGCGACAAAGCATCTAGAACTAAGCTCCCTCTACTTTGCAAATTGTCGCGATAGAGCGCAGGCACTCTTAAATTGGTCAGTGCAGATATATTGCCTACATTATTAACGCCGAACCATGTACCGTTAGCTTTTAAGTCTTTACCTGCGAGAATACCGCTGTGTGACCATTCGTGCATGGGTAATGTTGGCCTGTCGTAGAATTCGTCTCGATTGGCACAAACAATCAATGGATACTTTGAATGCTGTTCAATGGCGATAAATAAAATACACATAATTTAGATGATAATAGGCTGAATAGTTACTTTATCTCAAAAAGCGGATTCGTTACACTTTGCTTTATACCCAATTGATTATATTTGGGATAACTTAGCATAGTTCTTTTTTACCAGCGGCATCAATCATCTAGGTGAACACTAATTTACTTAATCAATTCCAATGGCTTTGATAGGTAAAATAGCGATTATACTGAGTTATCGGTAAATGCAACGATATTGTTATCCATCGCAAGTCAAGCAGGCGCTTAAGGGGGTTACGCATGGTAATACACGTGTTACTTCGTTTGCTTTGCCTGCTAAGTAAGGAAATTGTATGTTCGAAATACCTTTGATTAAATTAAAAGGCAAAGTGCCAGATGCTGAGTGGCAAACACGTGTAGACCTTGCAGCCTGTTATCGGTTGGCTGCTATGCATGGCTGGGATGATCTGATTTATACACACATTTCTGCCCGAATTCCTGATACAGAGCATATTCTAATTAACGCATTTGGCTTGGCTTTTGATGAAATTACTGCATCTAATTTGGTGAAGATAGACATAGACGGCAATGTGATTGATCCAGAGTGCCCGTTCGAGATAAATCCCGCCGGTTTCACCATTCATAGTGCAATTCACGAAGCGCGACACGATGCTATGTGTGTCATGCATTTACATACCAATGAAACAATTGCTGTTGCCAGTTTGAAAGACGGATTGCTACCGTTAAGCCAGTATGCCATGTTTGCTTTAGCTTCAATGAGTTATCATGATTATGAAGGCTTAGCAGTCGATCATGATGAGAAAAAACGTTTGCAGGAAGACCTAGGCTCGGCCAATTTCATGTTATTGCGCAATCACGGTGGTCTTACGTTAGGACAAACAGTGGGGGATGCATTCATGCACATGTATGATTTAACCCGTGCATGCGAGGTGCAATTGCAAATTCAATCAACCAATCAAGAAGCAATTCTTGTTGACCAATCAATTGTTGATGGCATCAAAGCGCAGGCTAATATTGTGCATACTGGCACAACAGGCGGACAAAAATCATGGCCTGCGATGTTACGCCGGGTGTATCGTCACGATCCAACTTTCGCCAGTTAATCAACAGTTCACCTGTTAAAAAATAAAGAGAAAAATTTATGAAAATAACGCAAGTGGAAATATTTGATATTCATTGCCCTAAGCGCACACAATGGAATCCTGTCTTTGTGCGCATTACCACAGATCAAGGCATTACAGGAGTTGGTGAAGCAGGATTAGCATACGATTGGGGACATAGTGCCGCTGCTGCAATGATCAAGGAAATTGCCGATGCTATTCTTATTGGATTCAATCCGTTTAGCACTGAACTTTTGTGGACTCGAATGCTTCGTGAGAGCTTTTGGGGTCTTGGCGGTGGACCAGTCATTTATTCGGCAATGAGCGCTATTGATACTGCGTTATGGGACATTAAAGGCAAGGCATTGGGTTTACCGGTATATCAATTATTAGGCGGTAAGGTAAATGATAAATTAAGAACCTATGCCAGCCAGTTACAATTTGATTGGGATACCGAAGTTAACAAGCTTATTGTTCCGGAAGACTATGGTAAGGCAGCTGAAAAGGCCATTGCTCAAGGCTACGATGCAGTAAAGGTTGACCCAATTGTTTATGACAAAGACGGCAACTCTTATTTTGATCGCACGAAATTATTTACAAAGCCTGAAATGCGTTTGTTCAGAGACCGTTTACAGGCCATTCGTGACGCGGTTGGTGAAGACGTGGATATTATTTTTGAGTCGCACTCTCTCATGGGAACTGCAACGGCGATTCAGATGGGCGAGATAGTTGAAGATATCGGGTGTTTGTATTATGAAGAGCCGGTAAATTACCTCAATTCAGCTGTGCATAAAAAGGTGTCTGACAGAGTAAATGTACCAATCGCTGGTGGCGAGCGTCTGTATCATCGCTGGGATGTACGGCCTTACTTAGAAGATCAAAGTATCGATGTTTTGCAGCCTGATGTTGGCTTGTGCGGTGGCTTCACCGAAACCAAGAAGGTGTGCGATTACGCTGATGTGTACGATGTACGTATTCAGGCACATGTGTGTGGTGGCCCTGTGGCAACGGCTGCATCACTGCATTTAGAAACCGCCATTCCAAACTTCTTAATTCATGAACACCATACTTATGCCATTAAGGATTGGAACAGAGAGTTGTGTCTGCAAGACCCACAACCTGTAGATGGCTTTATGCAGGCGCCTGATACTCCTGGAATTGGCATTGAACTAAACGATGCAGTGGTGAAGCGTTCTCCACATGTCACTGTTAAGTAGTAAGTAGTAAGTAGTAAGTAATATTATTAGCCTCAAGTTGCTCTAGTGACTTGAGGCTAACTACTATTTGTTTGGATTAACCGTAGTCTACTGGTAAGGCAGTAGTATATTTAATCTCTTCCATGGCGAAACTAGAACTAATATCGGCAAAGCTTGCCTTCGTAATGAGTTTCTTATAAAAGTGATCGTATGCTTTCATATCTGAAACAACCACTTTCAATAGGTAGTCAACATCACCGCTCATACGATAGAACTCTATAACTTCTGGAAATTCATTGGCGACTGCAGCAAAAGAAGCTAGCCATTCTGGGTTGTGCTGATTGGTTCTAATAGTCACAAAAACGGTTAAACTCACATTCAGTTTTTCGTTATCAGCAAGTGCAACTCTGCCTCGAATGATGCCAGACTTCTCCATTGCCTGAATTCGTCGCCAGCAGGGCGTAGAAGATAAACCTACTTTCTCGGCAATTTCTGTCATTGACAGGGTACAATCTTGTTGTAGTAACGATAATATCTGTTTATCAAATTTATCCATAGGAGGGTACTGTCCTAACAAAACGCTAGTTTAAGCAAAACCATAACATGATTGGGCGTTACTGTAACACAGTTTTGTTTGGAGGTGTTCTGGTAGCAAACTTAGGGTTTGTTGCCAATATAAATTGTATTCACGAGAAAATAGCGTGAGCGGAAAGTTGCTGGCCATCATGATTTTGTCATGACTAAACTGCGAAATGACAGCGGAAATGACTTGTTTCTGCCACGTTGCTTGATACTGCCGATCAGCCATTTCCCATCCTGAACATTTTATCCAGACATTATCAATCGTTGCGAGCTGCTTTATGTTTTCCTGCCAGTATTGCCATTGGAGCTTACGTTCACCGTCTATACCGGTTATCGGTAAATAAGGTGGAAAGCCAGCATGATTAAGGACAAAGCGAATGTTTGGATGTGAGGTTATTACCGATGCTAATGTGGACACTATGGCATTGTCACTCAAGCATACTTGAAGTTCGAAAATAGCCGACGTGTTATTTAATAGTTGAAAGTTTTTCAAGGCAATAGGGTTCATTAAAATTGCTTTGGCGTCGTCGTCTAAAATGTGTCTGACCCCCACGTAAGAGTGAAACTGGGCAAGTTTTGCAAGTAATTCCTGGTTTGATTTTGGCTGTGCAAGTAGATTAAAAGTTGCGATAGATTTAAAAGGCTTATTTACGGTTTGTTCAAGCCACGCTAGTTCTTCTGTCGGTTGTTGATTATTAAATCCTGCTTCAATGTGAACAAAACCGCCCAATTCGAAGTTCGTCAACGATAGTGAATGCTGGCTAAAGTTTTTAGCGATTACATTCTTGTCTTTCCAAAACGGCGGATTGGTTGCCTTTAACCAATGATATTGCCCTTTGGTTAGGTCGAATAAGTGAACGTGTGGGTCAATAATTTTCATTGCGTGTTGTTTATCCGTTACTGCATTTCCATTGATTCATCTAATTATTGTGCGGTGTAGCCGCCGTCAATAACTTGTAAGCTGCCTGTAATGAATGAGGCTTGATCTGATGCTAAAAAGAGTGCGAGCGCGGCAACTTCTTCAGCTTGACCTAAACGACCAAGTGGCTGTAATGCTTGTTCTTCTAGATGCACCTTAGATTTATCCGCGCCGGATTTTGCACAATAATTGTCAATGGCGGTGTGATACAGAGGGGTTTCAATCGTTCCCGGACATATTGCGTTGGCACGAATATTATAGCGTGCATAATCGATTGCTGTGGTTTTCGCTATTGAAGCAAGCGCCGTCTTACTCAGGTTGTAGGCAAAAGAGTTGGGCTTGGCGATAAGTGCCTGATCAGAAGATATTAACAGTATTACTCCGTTGTTTTTCGCCTTCATTGGCGGCAAGCTCGCTTGTATTGCGGCATAGGCTCCTTTAACGTTTAAGTTAATAACGCGATCAAAATCTTCAGGCGTCGTTGCTTCTATGTTCGCAGAAAAGTGCATTCCCGCATTGGAGATCAGCACATCAATTGCACCTGTTTGTTTGACTATTGCGGCTATTGAATGCTGAACCTCTTCAAAATTAGTGACATCACAATGATGAAACGTGCCTATGGCACTAGGAGCAATATCCAAATTATGTACTTGATAACCGTTCTCGTTAAAAAGTGTAGCAATGGCCAAACCAATGCCTGAGCTGCCGCCGGTGATTACGCATGTTTTTTTCATAATAAATAGTGATTTTACAGATATTAACTGGCAAGCATATTAACGCCTTTAAACGCCCTGTGCTAACTTTTGCTTATACTATTTATTTTTTGAGACATGTCATGACGCCCCAGGTTTTAAGGCAAAAGCTGAAAATTTACTATTTTACGACAATATTCAGTATTGTTTTTTCTATTATTGGTTTTAGCTATAACGCTTGGCGGCTGGAGCAGTCAGAATTTAATGCCAGTGCAAGAGTTGCAGCTTTCTCGATGTTGTCAACGCTTGCTGAGTTTGAACAAGTAGTGTTTGCTAATCATTACGACCATGATCTGCAACGGGGTAATCCGAGAGTAGGTTGGGTCAAAGTTATTTTGCTTAATGATTTGGCGAGTTTGATGAGTGAAGAGGTTATTCAAACTAGTATGGGACTACGTGATGTATGGCAACATAATTGGCAATTACTGCCAGAGCAGGAAATTGCGTTTAAGGCTATAGAATCACAAATTGACGAATTGCGCCACGCGATTAAAGGCGACATTCAACAGCTTGAATGATCGGCAGTTGCAAATTGTTAAGTCAGGTCAATTCGCAACCACCATAAATTTTATTGTTAACTATTGAGTAGCTAACTCAACCAATACCGCAGTATACATTCTTAGGTTTAATGCGAACTGTTCAACGGTGATAAACTCATGCTCCGAATGGCCGGTGTAGGCTTTACCTGGCATTGATGGGCCAAAGCTTACGGCATTTGGAAACAAGCGAGAATTAGTGCCTCCGCCAATCGATACTGGTTTAGCGTCGCTGATACCTGTGTATTTTGTAAAAACTGCCAGCAATGTATCAATGTGCGGCGCTTCTGTTTGTACAAATGGTTCGCCGATGTAGTGATCGAGTTCAATAATGTCAGCCATTTGCTTCACTTTCCATGCTGCAACAGCACGGCTGATTTCACTGCGGAGTTGCTGCTCTGATTTGCCTCTAGGTCGGCGGATATTGATATTGAGCTCAATATTACTATCGTGTTGCTTAATCACTGTAGGTGACACTGTCATAGGTCCCATAAAATCATCTTGATAAGCGATTTTGCCGAACTTCTCTCCGGTGAGGCTTAAGCCAATATTATCGTTAATAAAATTAACCATTGTACCAGCGCCATTGTTTGGCCAGTGGCGATCAGCTAACAAGTCTGCAAGGTAGGTGATGGCATTTTCACCATGCTCAGGTTTTGAAGAGTGAGCCGATTTTCCTAGTGCGGTTATGGTTAATTGCTGCCCCTTGAGCTCAAAATCAAAATTAACTTGTTGGTATTGCTGCGCTTTACTCATTAGCTTTTCAAGCATTGCAATATCAGCATTCTCAATCGTCACGTTGGCGTCTTCTGGAATTTGGCTGCCAAAATAACCACCGTGAAATGCTGAGATGTACGGGTCGATATTATTGATTGATTTTCGATTGAAAACGAATTTTAACGTGCCGTAACCTTTCTCCGCCGTTACCACAGGGTAAGAGGAGTCAATAGTGATATTGGTTTGAGGTAGCGAATGGGTTTTAATGTATTCTTCTAATGGACCCCAATCAGATTCTTCTGCCATGTAGACATACAGTTCAAGGCGTTTAGACAGTGGAATGCCTTTATCTTTAATCGCTTTCATCGCGTAAAGCGCAGTCGAGATGGGCCCTTTGTCGTCTTCAGTTCCACGGCCGATCAATTTGCCAGGTTCTGAAGTTATATCTAGCTCATAAGGTGATTTAGCCCATTTTTCAGGAGTCGCTGGTTGTACGTCACCGTGCGTAATAATACCAACGCGTTCTTCGGCATCACCTAGGCCAATTATGACGACATATCCATCGTCTTGATAGTCGAGCCCAAGAGCGTTTGCTTGTTTAGCCAGCTCTTTTTTGAAGGCAATGTGAGCAGGGTTGTCATTGGCTGACACGCCGTCTTTGGCGACAGTGTTGTGCTTAACAAGTTGAGCTAAGCTGTCAGTCATTGCCTGTTGATATGTCTCTACAGCATATTTAGCTGTGTTGTCAGCTAACTGACTTACATTGCTTGCCTGTATGCTTATTGCCGTTAGAGTGGCTATTGATAGGGAGCAGAAACGTCGTAACACTATATTGTCCTTTTATCTGTTGAATTGAGCTTGGACAAATAATAAAGAGTTTCATTCCAAATAACAGATACAAAAATGAATAAACAATACCTGTACAGTTTCACTAGAACAACAAAAGCGGTATGGCTCAATACCGCTTTGTGTTGAAGGGAATAGGCCGTGTTACAACAAATCACCATGTTGGTCGACAGCAATAACTGGCTTGTCGTCAGGAAAGCTTGCCTGGCCTTGCTGTTCAACAATCCAAGGGCTAAGGCATTCTCTGTTTTTTACGCACGGATCTGTCAACGCTCTCAAGAATGCTGCAATGGCTAATACTTGTTCACGATTCAAGTTTGGACGAATGCGAAGTGGTGCTCGTGCAGGTACTTGATTGTTAATTGCTAGCTGCAGGTACTGTGTAATGTCTTTCGAATTTTGATAGGCATCAGCAAAAATGTCTTCACAGTTTTGGCTATTTTTATCCAATAGTGCATTAATTTGAGGAAGACGACAGTATGGTGCGACACCGTTTACAAAAGGAACATTTCCCTGTGCAGCGAATAATCGGTCAATGGCGCGATCTGGATTATTGTAATGCTCGATAACTTCTTCCAATGTTTGGTAAGCACCTGCATGGCCATATGGGGCTGTCACTTCAATGTTTAGCAAACTGGGCGTTCTGAAATGAAAACGATCAGCTATGTCGCCAGTGACGTTTTCACGGCCAAAGTCCTGACTTGTTTGTGTGGTACTTGTATTGCCTTTGCCTACGCCAATTTGTGGAAACGCAGTTAAATGGTGGCGCTCATCACTCAAATTTGCTCCGCTGTGGCAGGAAACACAACCAGCTCCTCCTTGATTGGGCGGGGTAAAAAACAGGGTTGCACCTATTTTTTGTTGCTCTGTTAAAGCATCGCTATTTCCAGATAAATACTCGTTCCAAGGAGAATCAACGAAGATCATTGCGCGTTCATATTCACCAATGGCGTCAAAAATTCTATCTGGTGTAATCGTATCGTCGCCATAGGCAAGGGCAAACTCGCTTGGCCATTGTGAAGCGATATTATCTAATTGATTACTTAGGCGCGCTGACAGGCTATTTCTTAGCGTTTGATTGTTTTCGTCTGGTGCAAATTGACCTCGCATTTCTTCAACGGAAGTTACCGGAAATCGTGCTTGTGCAGCGGCTAACGTTACATCTGGAAGTAAATTAGGGTCAGGAATTCGTCTGCCTTGTTGGGTGAGAGGTGAGTCAGGGGTAACTACACGATTATTACGAACACGCTCAACGCGACTATCCCAGAATAAGCCTCTTTGAAACAAAGCGATATTAAATATGCTAGGAGCATTTCGAGGAACAACAGGTAAATTGGTGCTGTCATTTGTATCAATACCATTAAAGCGTCCAATACCTAGTAAGTCATGTGCTGTATTGCTTAACATATCTATAGCGTTTATTCCGACTGATAAAGATAAATTATCACCGCCACCAAGACTAGGATGATGGCAACTAACACAAGCAGCATCTTGTTCCCCTCCAAGATTTTTTGTGAAAAATAGCTTTTTGCCTAGCTGTACTTTGGCATGTTCAACTGGCAGCGTATTGACAGTCGCCGTATCTATTGGTCGTAATGCCAACGCATTGATCACTTCTTGTAATCGTTGTTCAGTTTGTTGTGGCGTTGCAGGTGGTTGCCCGCATCCCCCAGGCCGATTCTCGCCATTGTTTTGCCCTCTCGGGTTTCCGTTGCCAGGCGGTGGACCATCTTGTGCGTGTAGTGGCATAGACATAAACGTGAAGACTATGAGTCCACTAATCAAATTTTTCTTGCTCATAAAACTTTCCTTTCACACATATTCAGGGGGCGATATCAACTTTAGTGAGAGAATGTGCAAGAAAAGTGTAAAAACCGTGCAAATAATGAGAAATAGTTGAGGGCTCTTTGTTTTAATCCGATTAACCCAGTAAAGTAACGGTTACGAAGTATTTTTATTGTGTTCTCAACAGGTAACTCATTGATAAATGAAGATTCAAAATAAATTGTTCCTCATTCTTTGCTCGTTTAGCCTTGTCTTGGTCACGTTAATGGTCATCGTGATTCAATGGAGCTTGGCAAAAGGCATGATGGATTATGTTAATCAAAAAGAGCTTAGTGCGCTGTCAGGTTTATTTCCTGAGTTAACATCCGTTTATCAACTTCGAGGAGATTGGTCAGAGTTAGAAGGCCGACATCGAAAATTTCACCACTTAATAAGTGAACACTTGCGAGGTACTGAATTTGAAAGGCCTCAGCGACCTCCTGTAGGAGATAGGCGTCCACCGCCACCTCGTGACAGAGCTATTCGAAATGGTGAGCGACCACCGAGAAAAAATAATCCACCAGGAAGGCCGCCTGTAAGTTACGCATTGTTGGCTGCGGATAGGCAGCTGATCGTTGGAGATTATCCTGAAGATCGAGACTTTTATTATCAAGAAATAACAAGCGATGAACAGATAATAGGTTATTTTGCCATTTCGAAACGTCACCAATTGATTAAAGATTACGAGCTTGAGTTTATTGCGCAACAGCGAACATTTCTTTGGGGAATTGCTTTGCTGATCATGGTGTTAGTTATCTTAGTGACTTTACCTCTGGCGCGACATTTTACTAGGCCTATTAAGTTGTTCATGGTTGGCATGCACCGTTTAGCACAAGGCGATTACAAACAAACACTTGATGTGCCGAGGAAAGATGAATTTGCGGAATTAGCACGAGATTACAATGAACTGGCAAGAACACTCGCAGAAAACGAATCTGCCCGTAAGCGCTGGTTGGCGAACATTTCTCATGAGCTTCGTACGCCAGTTGCTATTTTACGAGGAGAATTGGAAGCAATTATTGATGGCATTAGGCAATTGTCGTTGGAACAGATCAATTCCTCTCATAGCGAAGTATTACATTTAGAGCGACTAATTGCCGACTTACATGCATTGACGTCTGCAGACATAGGTGGCATGTCATATCGAAAAGAAAATGTGAACTTGAGCGACTTTTTACGCAGTGAAGCGAATAAGTTGTCGAGCTTTGTCGATGATAGCTCACTGAGTTTAAGCATTGAAGTACCTGAAAGTCCCTGTTGGGTGTTTGTGGATAGTACCCGAATATGTCAGTTGCTCGACAATTTGGTTGCAAACAGTGTCAAGTATGCCGTTGAAGGCAGTCAAATACGAATTAGCCTGACACCAGAAGATGATAATCAACAAGTGGTTTTGACCATTGAAGATGATGGACCAGGAGTGGAGGCACAACATTTACCTCATTTATTTGAACATTTGTATAGGGTAGATTCTTCAAGGAATAGAGAGACCGGTGGTACCGGACTCGGACTGTCGATTTGTTCTCATATTGTTTCTGCACATAATGGCACAATCAGTGCTCATGAGTCATCCTTAGGGGGATTGGCAATTGTTATCAAACTTCCATTGATACAAGGTTAATAAAAACATGGAAAATGATCAGATATTAATCGTTGAAGATGAGCTAAAACTGGCGAGTTTATTGGCGGATTATTTACAAAATGCTCAGTATCAAACATATTGCATCAATGAAGGCTTATCTGTAGTGGATTGGGTCAAAACACATCAACCCAGTGCGATCATTCTTGACATTATGTTACCCGGAAAAGATGGCATGGAAATATGTCGAGAAATTAGGACATTTTCTGATGTTCCAATTTTGATGCTAACAGCCAGAGTAGAAGAAATAGATAGGCTGCTGGGCTTGGAATTGGGCGCGGACGACTATATATGCAAACCCTTTAGTCCTCGCGAAGTGGTAGCTCGTGTAAAGGCCGTGCTGCGACGTGTGAAGCCTAGTGAGCGAGCCGAAAATAAACTTGCTTTAAATGAGGGTAAATTTGAAGTTTGCTATGGCACTAACAGCTTGAGTCTCACGGCTGTCGAGTTCCAACTCTTGCTTCCTCTCTACAGAGAGCCTGGTCGAATATTTTCACGGGATCAGTTAATGAACTGTATGTATGCAGACCATCGAATTGTCAGTGATCGAACGATTGATAGTCACGTGAAAAAGCTTAGAAAAAAATTGGCTACGATAAGCGACCAAAAAGACCTCATTCATTCAGTTTATGGTGTTGGTTATAAACTTGTGCTTGATTAGTGCTATGCTGTAAGTAGCGGCCTTGTTACATCGGGAGAATAGTCTATGCCAGAGCAAGAGTTAGAAATTATTAGCCAAGAGGACCTCGATGATCTATTGCGAATAAATGAATTCATTGGTCAAAAGGATGAGAACTCATTGGTCAGTGAAATACAATCGGCAATACTGGACTCTGGTAAGCTTGAACTTAGCCAATGGCAGGCGCTTAGAGATCACATTCGGGAAATAGAAGATCTCATTCCACATATCGATTTGATCATTCAATTGAAAAAACAACATCGTCGCAAGAAAAAATAACGATTCATGCCTATAAAAATATACTGAGAATATGCCGTAAACATGGTATTGGGGCTATCGAATTGCTCATATCTCACCTATAATATCGCCAATTTTACTAATGAGAATGCTAATGAAAGTTTGTGGTGTTGAACTAAAAGGTAATGATGCAATTATTTGTGTCATGTCAAAAGCTAATGGATTGTATGATTTACCTCATGTGCGTGTCCCTAAATTAAGTATTGGTGATGCAGGGGATGCCGAGGAAGTACGTAGATTTCAGTTTGCCTTTGCCAAGTTAATGGCCGATTACCAAGTTGAAAAAGTACTCATTAAAGGCCGCGCACTAAAAGGCAAATTTGCTGGGGGACCAGTGGGCTTCAAACTGGAAGCTGCCATTCAACTAATTGAAGATCTTGATGTTAAAATTATGTCTTCAAGTGAAATTAAGAATACGCTAGCAAAAACTCAAGTTAGTATTGATTTTCGCGATACGGGACTGAAAAAGTTTCAGGAACAAGCATTTAACACGGTGTTTTCTTACTTAGAAAATAACTAGTTTTTCGTATTATTGCTTGTCAAAATCATATCAGCCGCCTTGGCGGCTATCATCATTGTTGGTGCATTGGTATTACCGCTGACTATTGTCGGCATTATTGATGCGTCTACAACTCTGAGGCGCTGAATACCACGCACGCGTAATTGCTCATCAACAACAGCTTCTTCGTCTTGCCCCATTTTACAGGTGCCAACGGGATGATAAATGGTATTGGCTTTTTGCCGGATAAACGCTTCGATTTCATCATCTGTCTGTGTCTGCTCTCCCGGAAATATCTCTTTTGATAACAAGTTTTTCATGGGAGATTGATTGAATATTGCGCGGCTTATTTTAACCGCTTCAATCATGCGCTGCACGTCGTCCTCATCGGACATCATGTTTAAGAGTACTTTCGGTTTTTGCAGAGGCGATGCGCTGTGCAGTGCTACATAGCCTCTACTTTTAGGCCTTAGCAAGCAGGCATGCAAAGCACTTCCATACTTCAGTAACATGCCATCATTACGCCCATGGTCATCCATAGCAGCCGGAATGAAGTGTAGCTGTATATCTGGGCGTGACTCGGTATTTTTAGTCTTGATAAACCCGCCAGTTTCCGCGACAGGTGAGGCAAGAATGCCTGTGCGGTTGATTAGGTACTTGATACTTTCTTTACAAGACCATAATAACGATCTGAATCGGTATGCTAATAATTGATGGTAGTTGAGCTCAAACACGGACAGTATATCGACATGATCTTGTAAGTTCTTTCCGACCCCTGTTAGCGCATGTTTTAGTGGAATATCATGTTGCTCTAATTCTTTTGGATCACCAATACCTGATAACATCAGCAATTGCGGCGAGTTAAAAGCTCCAGCACTGACAATCACTTCTTTGTGCGCGATAAATTCTTGCTCCTCTCCTTGGTATGTGCATGTTATGCCTTTAGCCTCTCCATGCTCAATAATGACTTTATGCACGATAACGTTTGTAAGTATCGAGAGGTTATTTCGCGTTTTGCTTGGTTCAAGAAAAGCGGTTGCGGCACTACATCGCATCCCATTTTTTTGGGTAACTTGGTAATAGCCAACGCCTTCTTGTACATCGCCGTTAAAGTCTTGATTAAAAGGAATGCCGAGGTTTTGGGCGGCATCTAGAAAATACTGATTTATCGCAGGCTTAGCGCGAGAGTCTGCAACGTTGAGTGGACCATTTTCGCCGTGGTAGATACTTTTACCTCGCTCTTGATGTTGCATTGCCTTGAAGTAATGTAAAACATCTTGATAACTCCAGCCATGATTGCCTAACGCGTGCCAATGATCGTAGTCCTCTTTTTGGCCGCGCACATATAACATAGCGTTGATTGAACTACTACCACCAAGCGTTTTACCACGTGGATTAAAGATACGACGGTTGTTTAAGTGAGGCTCAGGTTCAGAATAAAATTGCCAATTGCGCTTTTTACTGCGCATCAAAGTGACTACGGCAAGCGGGATCTTTGTCATCCAGTGGTTGTCATGCGGACCTGCTTCTAATAAGCATACCTGATAGTTTCCGCAGGCCGATAGTTTGTCTGCCAACACACAACCAGCAGAACCACCTCCAACAATGATGTAGTCAAATTCTAGAGCCATTGTTTAGCATTTCTTATTATATGGGAAGTAACAACGTTAACTTATTTTAATCACTAAAAAAAGAATGCCTGTTACACGACACGCGTAACAGGCATATTTATTGTGCTTTGTTTACAATGCGTTACTGCAAACCAAGCACCTGCTTACCTTGCTTAAAAGTAATATCAACAGGAATTTTGGCTGTTTCTAATCTAGCCAAATCCGCTTCTAATTCTTTATCAACAATACCAGACGCCTTTACAAGTTCGTGAACACCGTCGTAATCACCTTCGCCTTGTAGTTTCAATATTAACGCTGAAAGGGAGTCAATAGCTTTAGACATATTGTCCATATTCACCTGATACAGACCTTCTTGATTACGGGTAAATGCGCCATGCTCTTTGAAGTAATTAAAACGTACCATATTGGCTTTACCATGTGCTGAACTTGCGCCAAAACGTACAGAACGGAAAATACCCGCTAAAAACGTTGTATAGTAGTCTTGCAATACGCCTTCAGTAATAACACCCTTGTCTAGTAATTGTCTGACCATGTAAAGTCCAAGAATATCTGCCTTGCCTTCTTCGAGTGCAGAGGCGTGTTCTTTTAACGCTTGGCGTACAGTGCCTTTATCATTAATCGTATTTTTTATGCCTAAACCATGAGCAACTTCGTGGAACATGGTATTGGCGAAAAATGCATTGAACGTTACATTTTCACGTTGCTCTGGCACGATCAAAGTACTGGCAATCGGTAACATAATCGCATCAAACTTTGCTCGCATGGCATTTTTAAGCTGCAAGCGTCGCGTGCCTTTTTCTAGCTGAACTTGCTCGTCGTTCGGTAAGTTGATTGCTATTGTTTTACCGCCTGCGTTAGAGTGACCAGCATAGTATATAACATCATACGCATTGAGGTCGGCGTCTGAACCGGGCACTTCCGCTTTATATTTTTTAGCAACGGGCAGTTCTTTTTGCAATTCAGGCAAAAATGCTGCAAATTTTTCTAATTTTTTGCTCCACGCCATATCTTTAATTAAAACGTACGATTCAAATGCGGTGCGATAGCCAAATAATAAATCTTCATACGTTTCAATTGGGCCAATAACAACGTCGATAGGGTTGTTTTTCATATCCATCCAAGCAAAATCTGACGCTTGGTATTCGTCAGTTCTTAATGCTTGGGCACGCATTATCAGGTAGTTGGAAAATTCTTTGTCTTCAGCATACTTTGACGCTTCTTCTAAAATTGCAGCCGCACGTTCTATTTCATCGTTATAAATCTCAGAATAAGCAATCGTAGACAATTGTCCACTTTCATTACGCTGAACCACTGAGTATAAGCCTTTTTCATCTGCAAGCTTCGCATTTTCCAACTCTTGCTTAGTCATATCGCCTGGATAGAATTGCGCACCAAGTGGCTTAGGCCCGTAGCCTGATAAAAAAGGTAAATCGTCTTTCAGTCTATCCCAAGGTCCGTAGTTAATTTCTGCGAATGCGCGTACCTTTTCGTCTTGAATTCTTGCTAAAAATGTTTGCTTATCTTCACCAAACGCTTGCTGCCAAAAAAGATCATCCATTATTTTTGATGCGTCGATCAATAATGACAACATCTTCTTTTGGTTGTCACTTAAGTGACTTAAATCTGCCGTTAGGGTTACCGGTTGATATATGTTCAGACGTTCTTGCATTTCTGGCACGATTGTAAGTTCTGGTGCCTTTTGAACTTGCGAATTATCCGAACAAGCGGTTAGAGAAGATACGGCTAAAATAGTGGCCGCTAAAATTGTACTTTTCATTGTAGAGTTGCCTTATTTTTATAGTGGGCTAGAGACTAGATAAAAATGGGAGCAATGGCAAGGCATGTCATAAATTTCAGGCATAAAAAAACCGACGAAAACGTCGGTTTTTTAAAGAACGATAGACGATTAAAGCGCTTTGATAGCTGCGTTTAAACGGCTCTTGCTGCGAGCAGCTTTGTTCTTGTGAATTAAGCCTTTAACAGCATAACGATCTAAAATCGGTGTAGCAGCTGCTAATTCTTTGTTTGCCAATTCTTTGTCACCGGCTTCAATTGCAGCGATTACTTTTTTAACTAAAGTGCGCATCATTGAACGACGGCTTGCATTGTGTTGACGGCGCTTTTCTGATTGTACTGCGCGCTTCTTAGCTTGCTTTGAGTTAGCCAAGGTGAACTCCTAAAATAATTAATATTTAGCCTAAATTTAAGGCGACGAAATATGCCTGTTTTTGGGCGCTTTGTCAAATACTTTCCATGATTAATTACCAATAAATTGAAAACTGGCTGATTAACAACACCTCATAATTTGATGAAACTTCATGCATAAACTTGCAACATTGAAACCAAGTAAGCCCATAGGTGTTTGCTTAACGGTCAAATATTGCGGTTATTTTATTGTTTTCAAC
Source organism: Thalassotalea fusca (assembly GCF_053485835.1). Lineage (NCBI taxonomy): Bacteria > Pseudomonadati > Pseudomonadota > Gammaproteobacteria > Alteromonadales > Colwelliaceae > Thalassotalea > Thalassotalea fusca. The sequence goes on along the minus strand of NZ_JBQRUN010000010.1, from coordinate 25,053 downwards.
CCTAATTAAGACGCATAATAACGCGTAAGTCAGCATCGACGACTGCTATTCATAAAACCCAAATCGTTCTGGGTTTACATAAGAATAACCTAATGAAGTGTAAATGGAGTGCTTTTTGAGCGGTAAATTAATTAAATCAGGTTTGATTGTCAGTTTCATGACTTTGGTCTCAAGGGTACTCGGATTAGTCAGGGATGTGGTGATAGCAAATGTCTTGGGGACAGGGCTTGCTGCCGATATTTTCTTTTTTGCCAATAAAATCCCTAATTTTTTACGTCGATTGTTTGCAGAAGGGGCATTTGCACAAGCATTTGTGCCGGTGTTAAGTGAATATCATACTAATGACGCTGAACGAGACGATGAGAAACTCACCCAAACTCGATTGCTTATTGCGCAGGTTTCCGGCACTTTAGGTGTGCTTGTGTCTATCGTCACCTTGGTTGGTGTTATCGCATCACCAATTCTTGTCATGCTATTTGGATTTGGGTGGTTCATTGACTGGGTTGTCGACGGGCCCGACAAACACAAATTTGAGTTAGCATCTGAGTTGCTGAGAATAACCTTTCCCTATTTGTGGTTTATATCGCTAACAGCACTTGCTGGTGCGGTGTTAAATACCCTTGGTAAGTTTGCTGTCGCTGCATTTACGCCAGTGCTGTTGAATATTGTCATCATTGTTATGGCTATTATTGGACAAGATTGGTTTGCGACGTCTGGACACGTACTTGCTTGGGGGGTATTTATTGGGGGATTGGTGCAGTTCTTGTTTCAAATACCTTTTTTAATCAAGGCTGGCGTTTTGGTTAAGCCGAAGTGGGCTTGGCATGAAAAAGGTGTCGCCAAGATACGTAAACTTATCATTCCTGCATTATTTGGTGTGTCTGTTACGCAGATAAACTTACTGTTAGATACCTTAATTGCAAGTTTCCTAATCACAGGTTCTATTAGCTGGCTTTACTATGCCGATAGGTTATTAGAGTTTCCGCTAGGCCTTTTTGGTATTGGCATCGCTACAGTAATTTTACCCAGCTTGTCAAAGCTACATGCAAAAGAAAGCCATCAAGATTTTGCCCAAACGTTAGATTGGGGAGTACGTGTTGTGTCGATATTTGGATGGCCTGCATTAGCAGGTCTTGTGGCACTTGCCCAGCCAATTATTATGGTGCTCTTTATGCGCGGGGAATTTAGCGAAACCGATGTTCAACAGGTTTCTTTTGCGTTGTACGCATATTTGTCTGGGCTGATGAGTTTTATGTACATTAAAATTTTTGCGCCGGGTTACTACGCAAGGCAGGACACTAAAACACCCGTTAGCATTGCAATAAAAGCGATGATCGCCAATATGATTTTTAATATCATTCTTGCGCCATTTCTAGGTTACATTGGTCTGGCACTCGCTACTGCATTGTCGGCTACGTTAAATGCTAGTTTGTTATATTTGGGGCTGAAACAGCTAGGGGTTTTCGAGTTAAGTCGCACTTCAATGTTGTTCTTACTCAAGGTCATACTCTCGTCAATCGTGATGTTTGCCGTTGTAAATTGGTATTCCCCTAGCTTTGAGCAGTGGCTGAAATTCGATTATCTGACTAAAGTTTCGCAACTTGTCATATCCATAGCCATTGGTGCAGGTGTGTATTTTATCAGTGTGATATTACTCGGTATTCGTGTGCGTGATTTTAAAACGAAATGATAATTTAGAGCATAGAAGTAATGTAGTTGAATGCGAATTTAGCTGTAATGACAATTAACACGATCAGCACGTGATAAAAATATTTGAACAAATTGCGTTCAAGGGCTGTTTCTTGTTAGTGAGTGATATATAATCCCTCGGTTTTTACATGTTGATTACAGCATAATACGTAACGAAAGCAGAGGTTTTATTGTTCAATGCGATTAATTCGCGGTTTACATAATATTCAATTATTTGCCAATGAGCGCTCTGAACGTGATTGTGTCTTAACTATTGGTAATTTTGATGGTGTTCATTTAGGCCATCAACGCGTAATTGAGGCGTTGGTAGACAAAGCCAAAGCGATGAATTGTATTCCAGCTGTCATGTTGTTTGAGCCGCAACCGCGAGAAATGTTTTCGCCGGATACTGCACCAGCGCGATTAACGCGTTTACGCGACAAGTACTTCTTATTAAAGCGTTTGGGTGTAGAGCGCTTGATATGTGTGAATTTTAATCGTCGCTTTTCACAGTTAACGGCGGAAGATTTTATTGAACAGCTGTTGGTTAATCAGCTTGGTATTAAATATCTCATTGTTGGAGATGATTTTCGCTTTGGCAAAAATCGTCAAGGAGACTTCGACATGCTATGCCAAGCGGGTGAAAAGTTTGGCTTCGGTGTTTCGGATACAGCAAGTTATAAGCTCGCTGATTGCCGCATTAGTAGCACGGCTATTCGGCAGGCGCTAGTGGAAAATGAATTGGCTCGAGCAGAAACCATGCTAGGGAGACCATACTCCATTATCGGACGTGTATTTCACGGAGATAAAAGAGGGCGCACGATAGGCTTTCCTACGGCCAATGTATTGTTGAAAAGACATGTATCGCCAGTTCGTGGTGTGTTTGTTGTAAAAGTTATATGCCAGTTCGGCGAGTATTTTGGCGCTGCGAATATCGGAACACGGCCGACTGTCAACGGCACGCGACAACAATTAGAAGTCCATATTTTCGATTTTAATCAGGATTTATATGGCCAATCGATCGAAGTCGTTTTACTAAAAAGACTTCGTGACGAGAAAAAGTTTGCTTCGGTAGAACAATTGAAGCTACAAATTGAACAAGATAACGAACAAGCACAACAATATGTGCTGACATTAAATTCATAAATTATAGTAGGTTAGTAAGTACTAACGATTAACAGTAACGGATATCAATATTCATGAGTGATTATAAACATACCCTGAATTTGCCTGCCACAGCCTTTCCGATGAAAGGCAACATGGCAAATCGTGAACCGCAAATGCTAAAGGATTGGGCTGAGAAAGATCTTTACGGCAAAATTCGCGCTGCGAAAAAGGGTAAAAAGTCATTTATTTTGCATGACGGACCTCCGTATGCGAACGGTAACATTCATTTAGGTCATGCCGTCAATAAAATATTGAAAGACATTATTGTTAAAGCGAAAACGCTTTCAGACTTCGATGCACCATATGTACCCGGCTGGGACTGTCATGGTTTGCCTATTGAATTGATGGTTGAGAAAAAAGTAGGTAAACCTGGTCACAAGGTTTCAGCAGCTGAATTTCGCCAAAAGTGTCGTGAATACGCAATCAAGCAAGTTGATGGTCAACGAGAAGATTTCAAACGTTTAGGCGTATTTGGTGATTGGGATAAGCCATACTTAACGATGGATTTTGACACTGAAGCCAATATCATTAGAGCGTTAGGTAAAATCGCTGATAATGGCCACTTAGAGCAAGGTTTCAAACCTGTACACTGGTGTACCGATTGCGGTAGTGCGCTAGCTGAAGCGGAAGTGGAGTACAAAGATAAGCAATCTCCTGCCATCGATGTGGCATTCAAAGTAGTTGATAATACGATTGCCAACAAGTTCTCGCACCCTGAAGATCACGAAGGGCAGGGTGATATTTCAATTGTCATCTGGACAACAACGCCTTGGACATTACCTGCTAACCGTGCGGTTTCAGTACATCCAAATGTGGAATACACGCTAGTTCAGTGTGAAAACGAGCAAGGTAAGTTTAGACTGATTTTAGCCAGCGATTTGGTGAAGTCGTGTATGGATCGTTTTGGCATTGAAAAATACCATGCATTAGGATTCTGTCAGGGCGAAGCATTAGACAAACAATTACTTGCTCATCCATTTTATGACATGCAGGTACCAATTATTTGTGGTGACCATGTTACTACAGACTCTGGTACTGGTTGTGTACATACTGCACCAGGACATGGTGTTGATGACTTTGTTGTTGGTAAAGAATACGGCTTAGAAGTTGCTAATCCAGTTGGTGCTAACGGGGTTTATTTAGAAGATACACCGTTATTTGCTGGTCAGCACGTGTTTAAAGCCAACGCAAGTGTTGTTGAAGTGCTTAAGGAAAAAGGCGCATTGTTACATCATCATGCGTATGAGCATTCATATCCACATTGCTGGCGCCACAAAACGCCTATTATTTTCCGTGCGACACCTCAGTGGTTTATCAGTATGGACAAAAAAGGATTACGCACCGATTCATTAACTGAAATCGAAAAAACGAAATGGATTCCATCATGGGGTGAAGACCGTATCAAATCAATGGTAGAAGGTCGCCCTGATTGGTGTATTTCACGTCAGCGTACGTGGGGCGTGCCAATTGCATTATTTATTCATAAAGATACTGGTGCACTACACCCAAGAAGTCTAGAGTTGGTGGAAGAAGTCGCTCAGCGAGTAGAAAAATCTGGTATTCAAGCTTGGTTTGACTTAGAAGAAAGTGAACTTATTGGCGATGATGCCAAAGAATATATCAAAGTGCCTGACACTTTAGATGTATGGTTTGATTCTGGCGTTACTCATCATACAGTTGTAAACGCCAGACCTGAATTTGATGGCCGTGCTGATTTGTATTTAGAAGGTTCTGATCAACATCGTGGCTGGTTTATGTCATCGATGATGTCTTCTGTTGCAATGAATGGTAAAGCACCTTATAGCCAAGTGTTAACACACGGTTTTACGGTTGATGTAAATGGTCATAAGATGTCTAAATCATTAGGCAATGTGGTTACTCCGTCTGAAATAACTAACAAGCTAGGCGCTGATATTCTTCGTTTATGGGTTGCGTCTGTTAACTATACGCAAGAAATCACGGTATCTAATGAGATTTTTAATCGTCAGGCCGATGCATATCGTCGAATTCGTAATACAGCGCGTTTCTTGTTAGCGAATATAAATGGTTTTGAACCGCAACATCATTCAGTTGCCGTTGAGAATATGGTGGAGTTAGATCGCTGGGTACTGGCGAAGGCGACTCAATTGCAAAAAGAAATCGTAGAATCTTACGATAACTATGAATTTCACAATGTAGTGCATAAGTTAATGAACTTCTGTACTACGGAGCTTGGTGGATTCTATTTAGACATTATTAAAGATCGTCAATACACTGCGAAAGATGACTCTGTAGCACGTCGCTCATGTCAAACAGCAATGTACTTGGTCGCTGAGGCAATGACGCGTTGGATGGCTCCGATATTATCGTTCACTGCTCAAGAAATTTGGCAGGTATTACCTAGTGTAGATGGCAATGAGCGTCCGGAGTTTGTATTCACCGAAACTTGGTTTGATGGATTAAACGTTGAATTAGCTGGAGGCGGATTTACTAACGAATATTGGAATGAATTATTGTTAGTGCGTAGTGAAGTTAACAAGGCACTTGAATCAGCTCGTAAAGAAAAAGTCGTTGGTAAAGCACTAGAAGCACGCGTTGAATTATTTGCTACGCAAGCGTTGGCGGAAAAACTAAGTAAGCTTGAAAATGAATTACGTTTTGTACTCATTACATCAGAAGCGTTAGTAACGGTTGTTGAGCAAGCTCCTGAAGGCGCTATTTCAACGGAAGTAGACGGCTTATGGTTATCAGTTGCTCCGTCAACAGGCAGCAAATGTGAAAGATGCTGGCATTACACCGATGATGTCGGACAAAATGAAGAACACATTGAATTATGTGGTCGTTGCGTGACCAACGTAGATGGTGCTGGTGAAGCTCGACAATTTGCCTAAGCTTTACAGCACATAATGTTGAAAATTAAAGGTGCAGGTGATAGTTATCACACTGCACCTTTTGTCGTTTAAATACCTTAACTAATAACGCAGTTAAGGTTGATGATAGGAAATATCAAATGAAGTGGTTTAGTAAAGAATCGAGTTTACGCTGGTTATGGATAACCGTTGTTTTTCTGATACTGGATCAAATAACTAAGCAGTGGGTTGCTCATTCGTTTTCACTTTACGAATCAGTTAGAATTACCTCGTTTTTTAATTTTACTTATGTCCATAACTTGGGGGCAGCGTTTAGCTTTTTGGCAGACCAAGGCGGTTGGCAGCGATGGTTTTTTACTGCGATTGCAGCAATCGCGAGTGTAATTTTTACCGTATGGTTGGCTAGAACGCCAAAAGAGCAACCCATGTTAGCTATTGCTTTAGCATTCATGCTCAGTGGCGCATTAGGAAATTTAATTGACCGTGTTTTATTAGGTTATGTGATTGACTTCTTAGATTTTCATTGGCAAGGAAGTCATTGGCCAGCCTTTAATGTCGCAGATTCCGTAATATTTATTGGTGCCGCGCTAATGATTATTGACTCATTTAAGCAAGACAGCCAAGCAAAAGAAAGCAGCAATAATAGTTAAACTTTGAAGAGATAGTAATGACTAAATTAATTGAAAAAGATTCTCAGATTATCGTGCACATAACGATGAAGTTGGCTGATGGATCAGCTGCAGATAGTACAAAAGTACATAATAAACCAGCTAAAATTATAATGGGTGATGCAAGTATTTCACCTGCATTTGAAGCGCAATTGTTAGGTATGTCGGCAGGCGAAAGCAAAGAATTTACGTTGGAAGCTAAAGATGCGTTTGGTGAGCTAAATCCAGACAATATTCATTATGTTGATGCAAGCAAGTTTTCAGCGGAAGCGCCAGCTCAAGTGGGAAGCATTATTACCTTTACCCAGCCAGGTGGTGTAGAATTACCGGGAATGATTAAAGAGGTTTCTGATTTATCAGTTACTGTTGATTTCAACCATCCACTTGCTGGACAAGCTGTTACTTTTGTAATTGATGTCGTTGAGGTGTTATAGAGGATACTATGGATATAATACTTGCTAACCCCAGAGGTTTTTGTGCAGGCGTAGATCGGGCCATTAGCATTGTTGATCGTGCCTTGGATTTATTTGACGCCCCAATTTATGTCAGACATGAAGTTGTTCATAATAAATTTGTTGTAAATGGTCTGAAAGATCGTGGCGCTGTTTTCGTTGACGAATTAGATGAAGTACCTGATGGTAGTACGGTTATTTTTAGCGCACATGGTGTTTCAAAAGCTGTTCGCAATGAAGCCAAACACCGAGGTTTAAAAGTTTTTGACGCAACGTGTCCACTCGTTACAAAAGTTCATATGGAAGTGTCACGTGCTAGCCGTAAAGGGGTTGAATGTATCTTAATCGGCCATGCTGGTCACCCTGAAGTTGAAGGCACTATGGGTCAGTATGAAAATGAAGAGGGTGGAATATATCTTGTTGAATCAGCTGATGATGTTGCACAATTAGAAGTGAAAGATGAAACACAACTGCACTATTGTAGCCAGACAACATTGTCCGTTGATGATACGAGTGATGTCATTGATGCGTTACGTAAAAAATTTCCATTGATTGAAGGCCCACGCAAAGACGATATTTGTTATGCAACGCAAAATCGACAAGACGCGGTTCGCTCTATTGCAAATGAAGTGGAACTTCTTTTGGTGGTAGGTGCTAAGAATAGCTCAAACTCAAATCGACTTAGAGAGCTTGCCGAAAAAATCGGTACTAGAGCATTTTTGATCGATACCGCTGATGATATTCAAAGCGATTGGATGGTGGGATTAAATAAAGTTGGTGTCACTGCTGGAGCATCTGCGCCAGAAATTCTTGTAAAACAAGTAATAGATAGATTAAAAACTTTTGGCGGCAAAGAAGTAGTCGAATTTCCAGGAAGAGAAGAAAATACGGTATTTGCGGTTCCGGTCGAATTGCGCTAGGCTTACCAAAGGTTAAAAGTTAAACAAATTAATAGTAGTACTTTTAAATTTAACAAGCTTTATTAATATTCCACGGCAATAAGTGGTTAAATTTATATGATAAAGGACAACCACTTATTATACGGATATAAGGTATGGGTTAATGCAGTTCACGTACGTGATTTTTAACACATATGTTACGCAGTTTTTGACATGCTTCGTGTGCCAATGGTTTTTTATTGCCAAAAAATATAGTAAAAGTATCAAAGTCCCCCACTTATTACTGAACAATATTATACTGAATGTATTGGTTGCCATGTTTAAGCACGTGGACGGGAGGATATTTGAGAAGTACTAAAGTCACAGGACTCACTTTCATCGAAGTGCTAGTTGCACTAGTAATTATCGTTACTGGCATACTTGGCGCAATAGCTATGCAGGCGTCTGCCAAAAAAGGTGCCTTCGATTCTATGCAACGCTCACTTGCATCTTCTCTTGCTCAAGATATTGTTGAGAGGATGCGTAGTAACAGTTCCAATCCAAATATTCTAGAGCTTTATGAAGGTACGTATGGTGCGGCACTTAATGCGCTTCCTTCTCCACGTTGCAATTCTAACGCAACATTATGTACACCTACCCAATTGGTTGCCAGTGATCTTTACGAATGGGAATTGAGTTTGATGGGCGCTGATGTTACGCAGAACGCGTCTAATCGTGGAGGTTTAGTTGGAGCTAGAGGATGTATACAACATGCTGCAAATGCCGTAATTGTAGTCATAAGCTGGGAAGGCAGGGAAGGCATCGCTGATGGTGGTGCCAGTAATAGTGATTTTGCAAAGAGTTGCGGAACAAGTGGCAGTAAACGTCGACAAATTGCGGTGGAGGCCTTTGTTTTCTGATGGACAATCGTAATTTACAGCAGCAAGGTTTCACAATAGTTGAAATACTTATATCTCTCGTGGTGGGTTTAGGCCTTTTACTGGGGGTATTGAGTATTTTTGTATCAATGCATCGCACTACAGAAGAAACTACCAGTTACGGTGAACTACAAGAAAATGGCCGCTTTGCTATCTCATTGTTAACCGATGATTTACTACGGCAGAGTTTTTGGGGAGATCTACCCGAGCAATTAGATACATCGTTGTTAATATCGTCGCCAGATCCAGCAACATTAGGCGGGGATTGTGTGGGGGCTGGTGCAAATAATGCGAGTTTTCCTACTGCTGTAGGCCATTTCAGAACGCTTTGGGCTGTTACGGCTACGGCGGCCAATAATATGGGCTGTATTAACAATGCTAAAGTTAATTCGGACATTTTACAGGTTAAGCGAGCATTGTCTGTTCAAACGTTGCCTGCTAATGTACAAGCGGATCGTTATTATCTCATTTCCAATTCCAACACAGGGGCTGTATTTGCAGGATCTGCTGCGATACCCAATGTAAATTTCGGTTCAATTTGGGAATACCAACATCATATCTATTACGTACGAGAAGAAACACAGGGCACAAATACAGTTCCTGTACTAGTACAAGGAACTTTGCAAAACAGTGCGGCCAGTGCGATGAACCTTTCTATGGTGGTTGAAGGTATTGAACACGTACATTATATGTTTGGTGTCGATACAAACAACAGTGGTACTGTCAATGCGTTCATCTCGGCAGACAATATGTTAGAAGCACATTGGGATAATGAATCTAATGTACGTATTTTGGCTGTTAAAGTTTATGTGCTTGCACGTGACATATTTCCCGACAGCCAATATGAGAATCTAAACACCTACCAATTAGGTGACAAAACGTTAACGTTTACTGATGGCCTAGGTAATGGTGATAATTATCGTCGTTTACTCTTTAGCTCTACAGTGACGTTACATAATGCGAGGGTTGATTCATGGCCTTAAGTGTAAAGAAACAAAAAGGCGTGGTGCTAGTAGTATCACTCGTCTTTCTGATTGCGCTAACAGCGGTTGCCGCAGCGCTAATGCAAAATACGGCAACTGATGTAAAAATGTCTGGTGCGAGTCAGGACAAAGTTGTTGCAACACAAGAAGCAATTAGTTCGACGGATGAAATCATTTATAATGAAGTCACAAAAGCAAATGGGACAAATCGTTTTGCTTCAGCAATAGCCGACTTTCCTTTGAATCCAGCACCTACGGCTTCTGCAGATGATACAACGGTTGTTGTTGATATCGCTAACCCTTATAACCTAGAGGCTGATTGCCCCCACTCTAAATCAGCGTCTTCTGTGCAAGTGTTTAAATGTAATGTTTTACAATTACAAGTCAACCGAGCTTATGGTCGAACGAACGCGAGCACAATTCAAGTCAATTCTGGCATTGCCCAACAACTACTTAACGTGGGGAATTAATGATGAATAAGCGATTACTTCCAAGTGCTTTAATTTTTTTGGCACCGCTACTTGCTCAAGGTGAAGACATTGAGCTTTATATTGGTGATAAGGCTGCACAGGCTGGCACTAAGCCTCAAGTCCTCATTATATTTGATAATTCGGGGAGCATGGCAACTACCGAAACTGTCAATGAACCATATGACCCTAATAAGACGTATCCCGCAGTAGGTGGCTTAAATGCATTGCAAGAGCGCATGATTTATTTCACTAAAGGTGTTGGAATTGACGGAGCCGCAGCAATTGTACCCGATAGTCCTAGTGAAGCACGTCGTTTTTTGGATGATATTAACAGTTGTGCGACGGCGCGAGAACGCTTAGCTACAGTTGGTTACTATACAGGTCATATCAGAGAGTACAAATTTAGTGGTAACTCAGGTAGTTGGCAAGAAATTCCTGATAATAACGGTGCTGATATACAAGTCATTGACTGTGAAGATGATGTTAGGCTGGTGCCGGCAAACCCTGAAGTCAATGCTGGAATTGAAAAGAGTGGTGGAGTAATTGAACAATTGCCTGACGGCTTTCCAATCGACGGTGAAGGCAGTAAAAAGAGTCCTGTTTATTATACCGCCAATGCAGCCGATTCAAATGTTATATGGTCAGGCGAAGTGGTTACACTTTATACTGATAATTATCTTCGTTGGGCTAACAGTGATGATATTCAGCAAGTAAACCTGACCCGGTTGGATATTGCAAAAGATACTGTTACAAATCTTATTGAATCTGCTCCTTCAGTTGATTTTGGCCTACAAATATTTAACCTGAATTATGATGGTGAAAACACACGCGATGGCGGTCGAGTTGTATTCGGGATTCAAGAAATGACAGCTGCCGCCCGTTCTGATTTAGTTAATATTATCGATTTAGAGTTATTTGCAGAAACGAACACTCCTTTGTGTGAAACCTTGTATGAGGCACGACGTTATTTTGGTGGCTTGTCTGTCGATTATGGTGATGACGATAAAAACTATGGTGGCTGGTATAAAGGTAATAACCCTCCTAGAGATACCTCGATTGAATCAAATGGTACTTACGTAACGCCTTTTGGTCAGTGTACCAACGAAGTTTATGTGATCTTAATTACGGATGGTCAGCCTACAGTTGATTTGGCGGCGGATTCTTATATTGCTGGCTTACCTGGAATTGGTGCGCCTTTTGATGTAAATGGGAAGAATAATTATCTTGCTGCATTGGCGGGATGGATGCATACCAATGACATCAATAGCGATTTAGATGATAAACAGACTTCAACCTTATTTACTATAGGCTTTGGTAAAGATGCCATTAATGATGCAGGGGAATTATTGCGAGAAGCGGCTAAATTAGGAGGAGGGGAATACTATCCAGCTGAAGACCCAAGCGCATTGTTGAGTTCACTACAGGCCGCTCTAACCACCATTTTGGAAGTCAATACTAGTTTTACTGCTCCATCGGTAGCGTCAAATAACTTTGACCGCACGGAAACTTTAGATGCGGTTTATTATGCGATGTTTGTTCCGGATCACGGCGCAAGGTGGCAAGGCAATATTAAGAAGCTTAAAGTAAGCAATGGTATTCAAGTTGATAGACTGGATAATGCAGCTATTGATGATAGCGGAAGTATTTCAAAAGATGCGAAAACGTTTTGGTCTACTGATACTGAACCCGACGGCAACGATGTTCGTTTAGGTGGCACCGCAGATATGCTACGAAACAAAACCAACCGAACAATATACAGTAATATTGGCGCTTCAGAAGCTTTGGTTGCTTTTACTAAAACCAATGCTGAGAACTTTTTTGGCGGAGCAACCGAGCTAGCTACGGAGCTCGATGTTCCAGAAGCAGATGTGGAAGCGTTACTTGATTGGGCAAAAGGGATTGACGTTGACGATGAAGACAATGACGGTTCAACCACCGATAATCGATATGATTTAATGGGAGACCCATTACATTCGAAACCGTTGGTTATCAATTATGGAGGCTCCAGCGATAGTCAGGATATTCGTATTATCGTTGGAACCAATGCAGGTGTGTTGCATATGTTTCAGGATAACGGTGACACAGTAGATGAAAATTGGGCCATCATGCCGCATGAGTTTTATAGCAAATATAAAAAACTAAGAGATAATTTTACTTCTGGTGGGAAAGTTTATGGGATCGACAGCCCAGCAACGTCTTTCTTGTTAGATGTTAATGGTGATGGAACTATCAGCTCTGGTGATGGCGATAAGGCATGGATATTTTTTGGTTTACGTCGTGGTGGCAGTTCCTACTATGGAATAGATGTTTCCAATCCAGATTCACCAAGCATGCTTTGGAAAATAGACGAAAATAGTGCGGGCTTTAGTGAGTTGGGACAAACTTGGTCGCAACCGCGCGTTGGTTATTCAAGCTTGAATATCTCGAATGGTGTACCGAAACCAGTGTTAATTTTTGGCGGTGGCTACGATATTTCAAAAGACTCTGATGGTCCTGGTGGAGACGACTCTGTAGGACGAGCAATTTACATGGTAGATGCGCAATCTGGCGCGCTTAAGTGGAGTTTATCTCCCGCAGCTTCAAGTGCGACCAACACTCAGGTCTCTACGTTGACAGATGGTATCGCAGCAAGTATCGGTGTTTTAGACAGTGATTCTGATGGGCTTATCGATCGAATGTATTCTGGTGATACTGGTGGCAATGTGTGGCGAGTTGATATGCCTGGCGATTCGCCGAGTAGTGGAACATCTCCTTGGACAGTACATAAACTGGCAAGTCTTGGGGGGACAACGAATGCAGACGACAGACGATTTTTTAGTGAACCTTCCATTGTTCGTACCTATATTTCAGATACGATTGAAACAACTACTACAGATGCTGATGGCGTCGAGAGTAAGGTAGTCACTCGTCAAGAACGTCCATATGATGCCATATTATTAGGCAGTGGAGATCGTTCAACGCCTGCAGATACCGATACTGATGATAAATTCTTTATGATCAGAGACGAAAATATTCGTACAACGTCTTTTGTTTCATCGCCTACAGGAGAGCAATTGGCAATTCCGACTCCTATTGCCGTTACTGATTTGTATGATTACACAGATAATCCATTTGGTGATTTTACGTACCCATACTCAGCTGACGAGAAAGCGGCACTGCAGTCATTAGAAATTGCTGTGAGCTTGAAATCTGGCTGGTTTGTAGATTTCACATCTAGCGGTGAAAAAAGTACAGCTGAAGCGATTGCTATCAATAATGTGGCATTTTTCACTAGCTTTACACCTGCGGATTCAAATAACTTTGCTCAAACCTGTCAGCTCAGTGATGGTTCTGGCAAGTTATACGCGATTGATTTAACCTTAGGTACGACAGTATTTGATTGGCGGACATGGGACATTGCGGCTGGTATCCCCGATACGCCGTCTATTGTTATAACAAAAGATCCTGATGATGATGATCCTGACACTTGTACAGATAATTGTGAAGAGGATCCTACAGAAGATCTAGCAACAATAAAATTGTTGGCCGGTAAAGTAATACCACTAGATTTCAATTTGAAAACTTCAAGAACCTATTTATACGTGACGGAGTCTAACTAGTGTTTAAAAAAACTCAATATGGAATGACATTGATCGAGCTACTGTTAGTTGTCGCAATCATTGGCATCATTGCTGCAGTCGCTTATCCGTCCTATACGGATAGCGTCGCTCGGTCAAATCGTGCTGAAGCACAGCGAGAATTACTTCGCATTGCAAACATGCAAGAACAGTATTTTGTTGATCATAGAACCTACGTGACGGATATGACAAAACTTGGATTGTCAGCTGATCCGTATATCACAGATTCCGGCAATTATAAAATTGACGGTACGGTTTCAGGGGTTACATTTAAACTTACAGCGACAGCCCAAGGTACTCAGGCTACCAAAGACAGTGGCTGTACAACATTGTCGGTTGAAGAAACAGGCAAGAAAACAGCGTCTGGTAGCGATTGTTGGGAGCAGTAGTATGAATAAGATTATCATGGCACTTAGCGTTGCCACTTTCCTTGTAAGCATATCAGGTGATGCATATGCTTTTGAAAGAAAGAGAGTCGAAATGAAATGTTATGTTGAATTACTTGGCGGCTCTTACGTTGTACACTATGCAACTATTCCAGAAAAGAAAATTGCTAAGTTGGAAAAATCTCTCGTAAAACAAAAAATTGTCACGGTAGGCAAGCGAGAGAAGCAAGAAATTAACAAAGTTACGGAATGTGTTGAAAAAAGCGTTGATTTCAAAAATTTCTTCGCGCGAGAACTGGAGAAAAAAACACTTCATTAGTCAACAAGATTGGTGAAATATTCGTATCAAGTATCTAATAGCAATAGAATTTCACTTGTAGTTTTAGCTACAAGTGATTTCACTGCCATTTCTGTCTTCGTCTTTATTGTCTCCATCAGTATCACTGGTCACATATGTTCTACCTGATGCTGATACTAGTATTCCTCTTGAAAGCGTAGCGCTGCCATAAGGACAATAACTAAACCGTGGTCCAGAACTTATTGCTCGTGTTAAAGTGCCTGTGGCAACGTAGGTTAGCCGTGTTTCACTGTATTGTAACTTGTCACCGGATTGTGCTGCAGCTTTCACTTTAATTAGTCTTTCATTGCTTGCCGGCTCGTAAACGCCATCGTTGTCGATATCGGTAAACACAGAGATTTCATTTCCCCAGTTGCTTGTACATGCATTGCTGGAACTTAAGGGACAAATGGTGACATTTGATTCCGAAGTGATTGCAGCATTCCTAGCTGATAAAAGTAAACGATGAAGTTCCGATATTTCATTGTTCACGCGAAGCTTTACAATAAACTCACTTAAGTTGGGAATGGCGATCGCCATTGTTATAGCTAATATACTAATGGTTATCAGCAGCTCGACCAAAGTAAATCCTCGGTAATTGCGCGTACTTCTGCCAGACATAAGCGGACTCCAAGCCAAACCTTTATATCTAATTTATACCACTAATTAGACTATTACGCTATTAATGTTAGGGGAAACGATGCTGGGGGACTTGTTCAGTGTGTCCCAAAATGCGACTAATTTGACTTTAGAGCGTGAGACTGTTGTGCGTGATTAACTACATTCTACATGAGCATAATAGCGGTTTTCTTCTTTATTATCTTGATCAATATCTGATGTCAAATATGCCTTGCCAGTTACTGACACTATGAGGCCTTTTGCCATCGATTTGTATTGATTGGGACAATATTTAAACGTGCCGTTCCCACCCCAAATTGCAAGGCGCCCAGTTGGTGCATAGACAAGTGCTGTTCGTCCTTTTGCATATTTTAGTGAATCTATCGAAGGTATTGCGTCTTTTTGTCGAATTACATATTCACCTTGCGTCTCATCTAACTGTTTATTCTTATTCGTATCGAAAAAAACAGAAAGTTCGTTCTGCCATTCACTTGTACACGCAAGGGTGTTGTCGAGAGGACACACAGTAATATATTGCTCGTTATGAATAGCTTGATTTCTCGCTAATAGCAGGAGTCTTTGTAGCTGTCGTATTTCATTATTGGCACGCTGTTTAGCGAGAAATGAGCCATAATTGGGCAATGCAATTGCTATTAAAATGGCGAGTATAGAAAGGCAGATAAGTAATTCGATTAGTGTTATTCCTTGCGTTTGTTTCATATTCTTCATTCCTTGAAGTTCGTGTAGTGTTGAATAGGTATAGACTATTCAACACCAAACGCAAATTGTAAGTTTAGTCGAAAATCATGTTTAGTCGTAAATCGTGGGTATAGGTGCTCGTTTGTGAATTGTGCGTTGGTAAATGCTCAATACTTTTTCTTCAATTTCTTTAGGTACTTCTTTACCTTCTAAGAAATCATCAAGTTGATCGTAAGACATCCCCAGAGCTACCTCATCTTCTTTGCCAGGATCGAGCTCTTCCAGATCTGCCGTAGGGGCTTTGACAATTAATTCGTGTGGTGCACCTAATGCGCTAGCCAATAGCCTGACTTGGCGCTTCGATAGACCAAACAACGGCGCCAAATCACATGCTCCGTCTCCCCATTTAGTGAAAAAGCCTGTTATGTTTTCAGCGGAATGATCAGTTCCTAGGACTAGTCCCCCTAGTACACCCGCGATGTGATATTGGGACACCATTCGGCTTCTCGCTTTTACATTTCCTTTGGAAAAATCGATCTTGTTGGCATCATCCAATTCAATTCCGCTGTCACCTAAAGCATTAAGTACTTCTGTATTCAAGGCGTCTACGCAGGCCTTAACATTCGTAGTAAGGCTAATAGTGGGTTGAATAAAACTGAGTGCCATTTGGGCGTCAGATTCGTCAGCTTGTATATCATATGGGAGTCGTACAGCAACAAATTTATATTCTGACGAAGAAGATTCACTATTTAGTTGATCGACTGCCAATTGAGCAAGCTTACCACAGGTCGAAGAGTCCACGCCGCCACTAATGCCAAGTACTAAGTGTTTTAACCCTGAGCCTTTTAGCTGCTTTTTAATAAAATTAACTCGTCTTTCTATTTCAAAAGTGACGTCGATTGTAGGCTGAACTTTCATTTCATTTATGATTGCTTCTTTGTTCATTAGTTTTCCTGTCTCTCGATTGAGTATGCTCGTCTTAACTGGCAATTCTGAATTGTACTAAGTTTAACTGTGTATTTTGTAGATACGACTTGACGAATTTTGTACAAATACTTCTCGCATCGTTTATAGTTTGCAAATTGGCAGTAGTTTAACAAATAGAATGGTGAGATGTGCAATAACTTTGCTTTTGTATCCGTTAATCAATTGTGTACAATTAGCAAATGACGAGATTCTAGTTGTTATTGGGGAACAAATGAAAAAAATTGAAGCGATTATTAAACCTTTCAAGCTAGACGATGTAAGGGAAGCGCTTGGTGAGATTGGCATTACGGGAATGACGGTCTCAGAAGTTAAAGGATTTGGCCGTCAAAAAGGACATACTGAGTTGTACCGTGGAGCAGAATACATGGTGGATTTCTTGCCTAAAGCTAAACTCGAGATTGTCGTGGCAAGCGAGAATGTTGAGCGATGTGTAGACGCAATTATGAAGACTGCCCAAACCGGAAAAATTGGCGATGGTAAAATATTCATTACCGATGTTGAACGGGTGATAAGAATTAGGACCGGCGAAGAAGACGGCGATGCAATCTAATCAAAAAGAGCTATATAAAATAGCTCTTTTTTCATAAATGGTTTTTTAATTTGATCTAGTTGCTGACCAATTCGTTGTTAGGGTAATTTGCCGCAAGTACTCTACGAGCGTTATTCTTAAGATCTACCAGACCAAGTTTTTCGTAACACTCAATCATCATCTCTAATGCAGCTTCAACTTCTTGACTCGGCGAATAATATTCAACGATATAGCGGCCACGGTTAGCTGCTGATGCGTATGCTTCTCTCTTGAAGTAAAAATGTGCCACTGCTAATTCATATTTCGCTAATCGAGACTTTATCCCAATCATGCGCTTTCTTGCATCAGCTGCATATTTACTTTGCGGGTACTCCGTGACAATCGTTTTTAAACTCTCAAAAGCTTCACGTGAAGCCGTTGGATCTCTATCTGAACGATCAATCCCTGCAAGATCTTGGAATAAGTTTTCTTCACTGGCTAAGTTGATCAACGCTCGCATATAGTGAACATAGTCTACATTTGCGTGGTTTGGGTTTAGCCTGAGAAATCTATCTGCTAGCGCAATTCCTTGGTCTCCGTCACCGCTTTTATAGTAGGCATATATCAGATCTAGTTGTACCTGATGAGAAATTGGACCGTAAGGAAATCGCGAGTCGATGGCTGACAAAATTTGAATAGCCTTTTGATACAATCCTGTGTCCAAAGCGGTACGCGCATCAGAGAATAGTGCTTGTGCAGATTTATCTGGCACTTTATCAATTTCATTTACATCAGAAGATGAGCAAGCACTTACGCCTATGGCAAGTGCAAGGAGTAAGGTTTTAATGGTCAATTTTTCCATGGACTTTTGTATCACAATCTTGTTTTAGTTAATTTTGTTTATTTTAATCGGAATTACTTAATGTTTTTCATTTTGCATCAGGTTAAAATAATGAGATGCATTCTAACCTAGCATGCTTTCCTTGCACAGTGCTAATTTATAGAGATTTCAATGGCAGAAAAAATTCAACTTGAAGACACCGTACCTGAATCATGTTTAGGTAAACGATTCGACCAGACTTTGGCAGAAATGTTCCCTGATTATTCACGCTCGCGGTTAAAAGAGTGGATATTAGCTGGCAATGTCACCGTTAACGGTAGCGTATTGACTCGCGCACGAGAAAAAATGTTTGGTGGCGAAACCATTCTACTAATAAGTGAAGTAGAAGCAGACGATCGTTTTGAAGCGCAAGATATCCCATTAAATATCGTGTATGAAGATGATGATATCTTAGTCATTAATAAGCCAGCTGGTTTCGTGGTTCATCCTGGAGCGGGAAATCCTGACGGCACTGTACTTAACGCGCTATTACATCACTGCCCTCAACTCGATGTAGTTCCCAGAGCAGGTATAGTGCACCGGTTGGATAAAGACACAACAGGGCTCATGGTTGTAGCGAAAACTATCGCCGCACAAACTAACTTAGTTGAATCCTTGCAAGCGAGAGAAATTACGCGTGAGTATGAAGCGATCGCTAATGGCATCATGACAGCAGGTGGCATAGTAGATGAACCTATTGGTCGTCATCCCACTAAGCGCACTCATATGGCTGTTACTATGTCTGGCCGTCCTTCTGTGACACATTACCGTGTAATGGAAAAATTTAGACTGCATACTAGATTAAGACTTCGTCTAGAGACAGGGCGTACTCATCAAATTCGTGTGCATATGGCTCATATTGCGCATCCTCTGGTCGGTGATCCTGTGTATGGTGGGCGTCCAAGACCTCCTAAAAATGCAACGCAATCGTTGCGCGAATCCTTGCTTGGTTTTAAGCGTCAAGCACTACACGCAGCGATGTTATCGCTTTTTCATCCTATTACAGGCGAACAAATGACGTGGCATGCCGATGTGCCAGAAGATATGGTCAAACTTGCTGAGCAACTTAGGGAAGACACAAAACTCAATGGCTCGCCAAGCTATTAATAAAGCATTTGATTCGGTTGAATTGCCAGTTGATGGAGTTTTGGCAATTCAAACGACACGCCTTCATCCCGTAAACTTAAATCAAGCAAATGCTAAATTTGGTCAATTTAATTTAGGTGTACACGTTGGTGACAATAAAACTTCTGTTATGGCTAATCGCCAAGTATTACAGCAGTTTTTACCAAAAGGTGCTCAAATTCAATGGCTTGAGCAGGTGCATGGGGATGATGTGACGATTGTTGAGCAGGTGTCTAATCAGGCTATAGTAGCCGATGCGGCAGTTACAACAACGAGAAACATCGCACTGGCTGTGATGACCGCTGATTGTCTACCTATCATTTTGGCTGACAAGAATGGTCATGAAGTAGCAGTAATTCATGGAGGCTGGAAGCCGTTAGTCAAAGGGATTATTCAATCAACAATTGAAAATATGAAATCTAGTCCTAGTGATATTCATGCTTGGTTGGGACCATGTATTGGTGCAAATAGTTTTGAGGTTGGTGCTGAAGTCCGTGAGAATTTCATCGCGATAGGTGCTTATCTGAGTAGTGCGTTTGTAAGTGTTGAAAGTGCACAGTCAGAAAAGTACTTGGGAGATTTACCCAAAATTGCGATTACAATATTAAACCAATCAGGCATTTCTAACATTGTTCATTCCAATAGCTGTACTGTTGCCATGAATGAAAGGTACTACTCGTATCGTAAGGAGCAGGTTACGGGGAGAATGGCTACCATTGTATGTTTGTGTTAAATCAAATTTTAAATATTATTTTCTCACTATAATGTTTTGTGACTTGATTCCTGCTCATTTGCCCATAAATTTAAGTTAAGCAAAGTCTTATACTAGTTAGTATAAATTATCCTCAATTCTTAGGAGCTTAACTTATGCGTTTAGACCGATTTACCCAATCATTTCAGATTGCTATCTCAGACGCGCAATCTATCGCATTAGGCAAGGATCATCAATTTATCGAGCCTGTTCACTTAATGCTCGCATTATTGAACCAAAATGCTGGCAGCACCATTCCGTTGTTAAAAAGTGCTGGTGTCGACGTACTTACTTTGAGAAAGCAGTGCGAAGAAGTGCTTACTGCGCTACCTCAAGTATCTGGTGCGGGCGGCGATGTTCAACTATCCAATAGCTTAGGTAATTTGTTAAACCTGTGCGACAAGCATGCGCAAAAATTAGGCGATAGCTATATTTCTTCTGACATGTTTGTACTTGCTGCACTAGAAGATAAAGGTAAATTAGGTCAAATCTTAAAATCACTAGGTGCCGATGAAAAACGTGTAAAAGATGCTATTGCACATGTACGTGGTGGTGAAAAGGTTGATGATCCCAATGCTGAAGACACACGTCAGGCGTTAAGTAAATTTACCGTTGATGTAACTGAGCGTGCGAGATCTGGAAAGCTCGATCCTGTTATAGGTCGTGACGATGAAATTAGACGGGCAATACAAGTCTTGCAACGTCGAACTAAGAACAACCCTGTACTGATAGGACAGCCTGGTGTTGGTAAGACCGCTATTGTTGAAGGGTTAGCCCAACGCATTGTTGATCACGAAGTACCTGAAGGTTTAAAGAATAAGCGCGTATTATCGCTAGATATGGGAACACTCGTAGCCGGTGCAAAATATCGTGGTGAATTCGAAGAACGCTTGAAAGCGGTATTGAATGAATTAGCCAAAGAAGAAGGTCAGGTAATTCTATTCATTGACGAATTGCACACTATGGTTGGCGCAGGAAAATCAGAAGGTGCAATGGACGCGGGTAATATGCTTAAACCTGCGCTTGCCAGAGGAGAATTACACTGCGTTGGTGCGACAACTTTGGATGAATACCGTCAATATATAGAAAAAGATGCGGCTCTCGAGCGTCGTTTCCAAAAAGTGCTAATTGATGAACCCTCTGTAGAAGACACTATTGCAATATTGCGTGGCTTAAAAGAGCGCTACGAACTACATCATTCAGTTGATATAACTGATCCTGCAATTGTTGCCGCAGCAACATTGTCTCATAGGTACATTAGTGACAGACAACTGCCAGATAAAGCAATTGATCTAATTGATGAAGCTGCTTCTTCAATTCGTCTGCAAATGGATTCGAAGCCAGAAGAACTTGATAAACTTGAGCGACGTATTATTCAATTAAAGTTAGAACAACGTGCTCTGGGTAAAGAGGATGACGATGCCTCGATTAAACGCTTGTCGTTACTTGAGGAAGAGCTAAATAAATGTCAGACAAGGTTTGATGAACTTGACGAGGTGTGGACCTCAGAAAAGGCTGCACTGCATGGCACACAAGCGATAAAATCAGATTTAGAACAAGCACGGATAGATCTTGAGCAAGCGCGACGCCTTGGGGATCTGAACAAAATGTCTGAGCTACAATACGGTCGAATCCCTGAATTAGAAAAGCAATTAGATCTTGCGACTGCTGCAGAAATGCATGAAATGAGTTTACTCAAAAATAAAGTAACGGATATCGAAATTGCAGATGTGCTAAGCCGAGCTACCGGCATTCCTGTTGCAAAAATGCTTGAAGAGGAACGTGATAAGCTGCTTAAAATGGAAGATAGTTTACATAACCGAGTAATTGGTCAACATGAAGCTGTTGTGTCTATTTCAAATGCTATTCGCCGTTCTCGCGCGGGCTTAGCGGATCCTAATCAGCCCATTGGCTCATTCTTGTTTTTAGGGCCTACTGGTGTTGGTAAGACTGAACTAAGCAAAGCATTAGCTCAGTTCCTCTTTGACAGCGAAGATGCACTAGTACGCGTCGATATGTCGGAGTTCATGGAAAAACATGCGGTAGCTCGACTGGTTGGGGCACCTCCCGGTTATGTTGGATACGAAGAAGGCGGATATTTAACTGAAGCGGTTCGACGTAAGCCATACTCGGTTATACTGCTGGATGAAATTGAAAAAGCCCATCCTGACGTATTCAATATCTTATTACAGGTATTGGATGATGGCAGATTAACCGATGGTCAAGGACGTACAGTGGATTTCAGAAATACCGTGATTATCATGACGTCAAATATCGGGTCAGACATTATTCAAAGTTATCGCGACGATAGCCACTATGCAGAAATGAAAGCGAGTGTTATGAATGAAATTGGTAATCACTTCAAGCCTGAATTTATTAATCGAGTAGATGAAGCTGTTGTTTTCCATCCGTTAGTTGCAGAACAAATTGAGGCGATTGCAGGGATCCAGCTACAAATGCTTACGAGTAGATTAGCTGAAAAAGATATTGAACTTGTTGTATCGCCTGAGTCTTTATCATTGATTTCAGAAGCGGGCTTTGACCCTGTGTTTGGCGCAAGACCACTCAAAAGAGCTATTCAACAAAAGGTGGAAAATCCGCTTGCTCAACACATCCTTGGTGGTGACTTCCTGACAGGTGATAAAATATCCGTTGAGGTAGTTGATGGTGTAGTGACGTTTATAAAGAAGTAACTCACGCTTTTAAATAGTGCTAGTGTAATAATGAGGTTTATTGTCCTACGCAATAAACCTCTACTTGTTTTTCGTTTATCGCCAATTGTTGCTGCTTTTCGGTTGCAGACAATAATTGTTTGTCACCATTCTCGTCAGTATATTCAATTTTATCGTAAGATTTTAATACCCGTACATTTGCTTTGGCTTCTTCACATTTCTCAGAAGAACCCGCTATTTGTAAAGGTTGGGTGTCTTCCGTCGACTCTTCAACATCATTTGTTGAATTGAGCACGGACCTTGGGGTTTTTGTTGAAACAGATATTTCAGTGAAGTTATTATGATCTGGCTGATGTTGACTAAAGTGAACAACGTTATTTTTATCCACCCACCTATAAACAGTTACATTGTCCGCCATTACAGCCGTTGAACTAACAAACACACTCAATACTAACCAGGATAAACGCATTTTGGTGATCTCTTATTGTCGTTTCTCGATGCGAAATTCATGACTCTTTGAAACCTTCCTAAATATAATAGTAGCATCACTAATTATTTTTAGTTAAAAAATAAAAAGCCAATCTGCTAAGAAAGACAACTCAATAAGTCCGTCACCCCATGTATTCACTACTAACTATAGATGGCGTTACGGTCAAGGTTCTTAATTAATCGTTCAAAAAACTAAAGCCTATAGATTACATATAACAATACACATCGTAGTTTACAAATAATTGTACTAATTTTGTTCAAAATAATCGTGATTCTTATGTTTTACCAAAATGTTGTGATAGATTAGCGAACAATTTGAATTGTAATATACTGCTCTAGGAATATGTCGAAATTGGAACACCCAACTAATAGTCCCGCGAAAGGGATCTACTTACTTCCTAATTTATTAACTACTGCCGGTTTGTTTTCAGGATTTTATGCTGTTGTTATGTCTATGAACGGACATTTTGAAAAAGCGGCGATTGCAATATTTGTGGCAATGATTTTTGATGGTCTAGACGGTCGCGTAGCTCGTATGACTAACACGCAAAGTGAATTTGGCGCGGAATATGACAGTATGGCCGATATGGTTTCATTTGGTATTGCTCCTGGCTTGGTAGCATATAACTGGGCTTTATCCGAGTTAGGTAAATTTGGCTGGTTGGCAGCATTTATATTTGTGGCGGGAGCAGCATTGCGACTTGCGCGATTTAATACACAGGTAGGTGTCGCAGATAAGAGGTTTTTTCAAGGGTTAGCGAGTCCCGCAGCCGCAGCGGTCATTGCGAGCCTAGTATGGTTAGGCACTGAATATGAAGTAAATGGACATGATTATGGATTTGTCATGGGATTACTTACAATAGCTGCAGGCTTGTTAATGGTGAGCAACTTTAGATATAACAGCTTTAAAGACGTTGACTGGAAAGGCAAGGTTAATTTTATCGTTGTATTACTTATCGTACTCGTTTTTGTTGTAGTTGCCGCAAGTCCTGCTGAATTACTTACTGTCATTTTCATGGGATACGCCATCTCTGGCCCTGTTACAACTATTCGCTCGGTTAAGGAATTGAAACTAGAACATGTTGTTGGTGACGACAAAGATGCTGATTTTGATGCTGAAAAAGTTAATCGTGCTAACTCTGATAGTAATGATGATTCCAAAAAGGAACTTTGATTGCGATGCAAACAGACAAATTCTAGATAGCGTAGGAATAAAGCCTAATTTAGAACTGTTATTGAAAATAGAGAAGAGCAAAATTCGAGTTTTGCTCTTTTTTGTTTCCAAATTCAATACTTCATGTACTTTCGTGCTTTATATCTCTGTTATGCGCATCTATACCTATTAGTGGAAATGGTAGCGATATGTCGAATTTAAATGCTCACACCATGCTTTTGAACGTGTGTAGTGTTAATTTTATACAAATCATCCTTGCGATTTAATGGTTTTGAACAATAATTAATCACTCAGTCATTTATTTTGAAAAACTTTAAAATAGTGCTTGACCTTGTCGCATAAATCCCTAAAATGCGCATCCACTTCTCGGGGACAACCAAGAAGCTGCTAAGACACGGAAATGCTTAGTTCACACGAAAAGGAATGTAAAGTGTAAGTTTTGATAAGTTTTGTAAGTGAATAACTGGGCAAAACGTCAAACCAAACTTAGAAAAATAAATTAAAGTTTTTTAAGAAAAAGGTTGACATCAAAACGAGGTTGCGTAAAATGCGCATCCTACTTCGGACAAGGTCTGAAGTAAACGCTAAGCACGAATGCGATGTCTAGCGAGATTCGATAAGAATCGCTCTTTAACAATTAGTTATCATGCAATTTGTGTGGGCACTCACATTAATGTTAATTGAAATAAGCAGCTTGTCTGCACATTAACTTAATG